>CACYBS010000299.1 GCA_902772725.1 Erysipelothrix rhusiopathiae | reverse complement strand
GTCATGTCCGATTAACGTAAAAGGAGGCAATCTTTTCGACTGTCTCCTTGAATTAACGCTTGATATCACTTACTTTGCGTAAGATCCATTATAAGCTCAAGGCTTTTTTCTATTATAAAATCAGGAAGATTTGAACCTGATCATAATAGTTTTTAGTGAACTATTGTTTATATTCTACTTCCAGAAATCAATTGTAGATTCATCTAAGCCAATATCTTTTCCTTTAAATACAATCGGAACACCGGCTTTTTTCTTTGTCTCGTAATCTTTTAGAGCTCCTAATGCCGTTTTAGACATCAGCAGACAGGAAGGAATATTGATAATGGTCATACCTCCCATGGTGATATCCGCAAGTGCCCATGCAGCATCCATCGGAATAATCGCACCTAAGAAAATTACGACAACGCAGACGATATAGAAGTAGTTCATAAATTTCTTGGATGGAACCTTTTTCCCATTCAAATACGCTAAAGCGTTATCTACATAATATAAATTACCTAATAATGTCGTAAATCCAAACAGTAACATCGCAATTGTGATAAATGTCGGACCGATAGATCCAAATACCGTGGAAATCGCATTTTGTACATAAGGTGCTCCTGCCACATCCGGTGTATGAGCAATACCGGTAGAAAGACACATTAAAGCACTGGCGGTACATAATACAATCGTATCCAGATAAACGGAAACCGTCTGTACCAGGCCCTGTTTTACCGGATGCGTAACATCGGCAGAAGCCGAAGCATTGGGAGCAGAGCCGACACCGGCCTCATTTGAGAATAAACCGCGCTTAATTCCATAAATCATACAGGAGCCTGTAAGACCGCTGAAAATAGCTCTGAAGTTAAAGGCATCTCTAAAGATTTCCCCAAACATAGCCGGAATATTGCCGATATTAAATAAGATTACAATCAAAGATATGATCACATAGGCAACACCCATGATCGGTACGATAAAACTGGTCATTTTAATGATGCGGTTTTCACCGCCAAATAAACAATATGCGGTTAAAAGCGCTACAATACCACCCACAATATACGGTGTTGTTTCATTGTAGAAACTGTATACCGCAAAAGTAGACTGTAAGTTATAAGAACATAATAAATTGAATCCAAAGGCATATGTCGCAATTAAGAAAACACAGAAGATAACCGATGCCATAGGAGCATGTAATGCCTTTTCAATATAGTAAGCAGGTCCGCCGTAAGCACTGCCATCCGGATTTTTCCGTTTATAGATCTGCGCTAAAGTACTTTCCATAAAAGCGCTGGCAGCCCCGATAATCGCAATTAACCACATCCAGAATACCGCACCCGGTCCTCCGACGCAGATGGCAGTCGATACACCGACAATATTACCGGTGCCTACACGGCTTGCGGTCGATACCATCAAGGCCTGGAAAGATGAAACATGGTTTTCTCCCTCTGATGCAGGTGGTTCCATAATCAGTTTTATGGATTCTTTTAATAAGCGAATCTGTACAAAACCTGTGCGGATCGTAAAGTAGAGTCCGCCCAGAATCAAAATCAAAACCAAAACAGGAACATATAGAAAATCGTCAATCGCCTGCAGAATGTCAACCATACCTCTTACCTATCCTTTCTTTTTTTTGTTCTAGAAGTGTATTGCGCATATGTTTAGAAACAGAATATGTCGCATAAGGCTCGAGAAGCTTTGATGCATGGCAGATGACATCCGGACTTCCGTCCGCCGGAGAATAAGAATGTTTAAAACGTTTCAACATTGTCACATCGTTTCCGCCATCCCCATAAACTGCACATTCATCTTCTGAAAGATTGAGATATTTTGCCAATACGGCAACCGCAGCTCCCTTATCAACACCCTGCATAGTGATTTCATAAATCGTTTCATTGGTTGGAGCATTGATAATCTTATCCTTATGTTTTTCTAAAAAGGCATCCATTTTAGCCAGGTTCATATCATTTTTGACATATAAATTAATTTTACAGATATCCAAATCAAGAATCTCTTTTTCCGTCAAAGAAAAATCGGTATCCTTTAAACGCATTTCTGTATAATTTTTTATCCATTCCGGGGTTGTTTCCATTCCTTTCGGAGCTTTAAAGCTCTGTGCTAAAAACTTCTCCCGGGAAATCATCATATATTGTTTATCGGCTCCTACAAAACAAAATTCATATTCCGGACAGGATTCAATCAGTTCCCTTAAGATCTCTTTATCCATGATAGATTTATATACCACCTCACCATCAGGTCCAGTGATATAGGCCCCATTCATATAGATGTGATAAATTTTATCATCCATATTCGGAATCATGAGCCTTGTGGCACTGCGGCCTGTCGC
>CACYBS010000298.1 GCA_902772725.1 Erysipelothrix rhusiopathiae | reverse complement strand
GCTGACATGCCCTTCAAAATCCACCATTAAATCGATATCTAGTAAATCACATAAATCCTGAACTGCATAGTAAACCGTCGGACAGCGGGTTACGATTCCTTTAGGTCTTCCTCGATCAAGAATACGTGAACAAACATAGTTCACAACGATTTGCACTTCATCTTCCTTTGGTTCAACAAAGGTCATATCTTCAATCAGCTCTGTTGAAAGATTGAGCATCAAAAAGAGCAATGGATTTACCTTACGGCCTGTTTCATCTTCAAGCGGCATAAATAAATAATTGAGATCCACAAACCATATATCATCCGTAACTTGAGAATTTTTCAAATCCTGTATAACAGAAGGATTGTCCATTCGAACAATGTAGTATTTCATAAAACAATCCTGATGTTTCATATTCTTTGCCGTCCACGTACCTTCTTTTTTACTGTACGATACACATAAGTACTGTCTAGACCAATCCGGCTGCCTTACTTTCAATTGATCAATTCCGTAGATGAGTCCTTCAAATACCTTAATCATCGTATTGATTTCATCGTTTTCAGGAGTGACCGGATAGTATCTTGGCATAACATGTTTGCAGAAAATCCAATTTCCTTTTCCCTTGAATCCCGGCTTTAAGGCATGAATGATATCCATCTGATCTTCAGGGACTTCCTCTCTATCCCCATAGTAACAAATCAGGCAGTCTTGATCACCTGCCAGATAGGCCCCATTCCAGCCCTCATTCAATCCATTCAACATAGCCGTTACATCTTCCAAGCCCTTTTTTCCTGTATAAATCGCAATACAGGGATCCATTGTTTCCTGCCCGATAATGTTACAGTAATATGTTTTTCGATCCATTTTTACTACGATCAAATCATTTATACTCACCATTTCCCATGGTTTCTTTTCACGAATTTGTATCGCTATATCATATAGACGCTCCCATACTTCTAAATCCGGTTTCATCGTATATGCCTCCTTCCACCTCTATTATTAAATACGCAAAAAATGCGTAATCGGTAATAATTCTCTTTATATTATACAGAATTTTATTTTCCCTGAACAAATAAAAAGGGGTTATGACTAAAACCCCTGTATCTCCTTACGAATCTCTACGGCCCGCTCCGGATAATTAGTAAAAATCGCTTCAATATTATTCTTAAAACAGAATTCCATTTCTTCCTTTGTATTGACAGTCCATGGACGAATCTTTAAGCCACTGTTCAGATACAAAGAAGAAACATCCTCCATATATAGATGATACAGTGCCGGATGAATAGCACCTGCACCGATCTTCTTTGTATATTCATCCATATCAACGAATACATCTCGAATCAATAAACCCGTCTTCGCTTCCGGTGCCAGTTCAAGTGTCCGCTTAATAGAATAGTGGTTAAAAGATGAATAGATGACTCTTTTTTCCATACCCATCTTTTTTACCATCTCAATGACCTTTTCCTCAATTCCGGAATAGGCAATCACACCGGTTTTAAATTCAATATTAATTTCAATATTTAATGGCTTGGCCCATTTGAGCACTTCTTCTAAAGAAGGTATTTTACCGGAGTTATTCAACATGCCGGAACGTACCGCCATGCGGGCAAGATCAGCTGCCATAAAATCTTTTAACCAGCCTTTTTTCCCGGTTACGCGGTTTAGTTTTTCATCATGCATGATCATGATCTTTCCGTCTTTACTGAGCTGTACATCCAGTTCGATTCCATCGGCTCCCTGTTCATATGCTGCCTGGAAGGCCTTTAATGTATTTTCCGGTTCGTATCCGCTTGCTCCGCGATGCGCAAATATTTTAGTCATGATATTCTCCTCTTTCCCATTTTTCCAAAAACTCATCGAAAAAATGCTCATCGTCATCATAGGATGACCTATTGTTTAACTGCTCGATAACTGCCTTATTTTCGCCGTTATACGGTGTTGTAAGGAAGGTATCGGTAATATCTTCAACAGCTCCCATACCTAATACTCTTCCACCCATACCAAGTACATTGGCATCCAGTTGGGCTCTGGCAGCTCTGGCGGTTTCTACATCCCCTGCAAGTACGCAGCGAACACCTTTTACTTTGTTGGCAGCATTGGTGATACCAACGCCGGTTCCGCACATCACAATACCGATATCACATTGACCGGATACAACAGCTAAGCCGACTTTCCTTCCGTAAATGGGATAATGTGTCCTTTCAAAATCGTAAGTTCCAAAATCAATAACTTCATGTCCCTGTTTTTCCAGATAAGCTTTCAGCTTCTCTTTGATATCAGTGACGATATGATCATTTCCGATTGCGATCTTCATAGCGATTCCTCATTTCCCATCTTATCCAGCATATCAACACGAATTTGATGACGTCCGCCGGAATAAGCAGCCCTGCAGAAACGCAGAGCAATGCGTTTAGCGACATCAAAGCCGATAATACCTGCTCCCATTGTGATCACATTGGCGTTGTTGTGATCACGGGTCATCTTTGCGGAATGCTCATCAGAGCACTGAGCACAGATGATATATTTTCTTTTTACGGCGGCCATAAAAGATCCGGTACCATACTCATCAATAATAATTCCTTTATGAATCTGCCTATTTTCTAATACGTGGTCACAGACCCGGTCAGCAGCATCTAAAAAGGTATCATCATCTCGTGACAGATCGACGTATTCGATCTGATGTGATATGAGTGCATCCACAAGCTGATTTTTTAATTCCATGCCTTTATTATCACATGCGATATACAACATAATATATTCCTCGTTTCGGAATATACAATAAACCTCATGAGAGGTTTTTTCAACCACAAAAAAAGCCCTTTTTCAAGGGCTTAATTAATCACATCTTACTTCTTGTATAAGTTGTAGAATGAGTGCTTTCCTAAGTACTTAGCTACTTTAACTTCGCCGCGTTTGTTCAATTCGTCTTCGATCTTCATTAAGCGGTTGTATTTGCAGATACGGTCTGTACGAGACAGAGAACCAGTCTTAATCTGACCAGCGTTGAATGCTACAGCG
>CACYBS010000297.1 GCA_902772725.1 Erysipelothrix rhusiopathiae | reverse complement strand
GTGCTGCCTGAAAAAGAAAAGCAGAAGATTATATAGCCTGGAGATAATCTTCTGCTTAGAATCAGCCAAATTAACTTAATGACATTGGGCCATGCCGTTTTTTATTTTTTCACTTCAAGATCTTTCGATTGTTCACCTTTTTTATAAAATTCAATTCCGAAAGGATGGATAATTTCCACCCATCTCCAGAATAACTTTTTTATTTTTTCTTTCATTCCTGAATCGGAAGCCTTTTTATCATTCATTTCTGCCATAACTTTATTTCAACTCAATCTCACAATAAAGAAGATAGTGGTCCGAAGGATAAATGCCGTCAAACTTATCTGTAAGGATCCTGTTATTTATAACTTGAATTCCCTTTTTACAGAAAAAATGATCGATGGGTTCTTTCCGCATACTGAAGCCCGGTATTTCACGGACCGACGGTCCATCATTTTCCGCTATCATTTCTTCCATCCCCGTCATATCTTTTAATGTTTTAATGCAGGAAGCATTTCTTGGTGCATTAAAATCACCGGTCACAATCATCCGATCGGATGGATAATGTTCATTTAAGATGTTTGCGAGCACAACCGACTGGCGAAGACGTACCGGTTCTAAAAGGTGGTCTAAATGCGTATCGGCCACATAAAAGGTATTCTTAGCGTCAGTGAATTCTCCAATCACAACAATACGCGGAAACATGCTGTTTTTAAATTTACTTCCCGGCATAGCAGGTGTATCACTTAACCAATATACCTGACACTGTACTTGATCAAAACTTCCTTTCTTGACAAGAAAGCCGCATTCTTCGCCTTGTTTATTGGTTTTGCCCCGTCCATACAGCACCCATTGGTACATATTGTTTAAACTATTTAAATCTCTGTACATGAAATTACCAAATTCCTGCACAGCTACAATATCCGGCTTATATTTCAAAATCACCTGTTTGATGGCATCCGCTCTTCTATGAAAAGCAGCGGGAACACCGCTGTTTTTCAGGTTAAAGGACATGATTTTATATCGGTTCATATAAATCACCTGAATTCTCAGTTAAATCTCCAAACTTTTTTCTCTTCTTTTCGCCTCTTCGGCAAACTGCTTGCGCAGCTTTAAGAGCTGTTTTTTATGATGGCAAAGCTTTTCCGTGCAGTTTTTGCAGGACAGATATGCATTGGTCTGTTCCGAAAAGCGTTCCGGGTGAAGATAAAGTGTCAGCTCCCAGCGTATTAACAATGCCACAGATAAAGCAAGAAGTTCCCAGGTATATGGTTTTCTTACAAAAAACAGCGGGGTAAACATCATCGCATAGTCCCAGTTGTATATTCTGCAGGTGGCACAGCACTTATTTTTAAGCAGATATGTCTGGAACGGGCAGAAAAAGAGAATACAGATAATATCGCAGATTGAATATGCACAACTAAGCAGCAACATAATTCCTTCATCGATAATATTGGATAAATAAAGCGCTCCGAAAATCGCATTAAAGCCAATCCAGATCAACAATGTAAGCACCGTTCCGTTGTTGTCTTCAATCGCAATCTGTGTCTTCCCTGATTTTATGTAGTTTCTTGCGAACTGTTTTTGAGAGCCGGGGCTTTCATATCGAGATGGGAAAAAGCGAAGAATCATTTCTACCGTAAATACAAAAACAATAAAAGAGATCAGCGGAGGATATTCCTCCAATGTCGCAAGCATTTGATGTCCGTTTTTAAGTCGTATATATACAATCAGCAGCATTAGAAATAAGGCTGATCGATATACAAGACGAAAGTAGTGAAAAATAGTGACTTTGGTCTGTTTTGTAGTGGGTTTCACATCTATACTCCATATCTAAAACTTATATGTTCATGTTCTATAAAACCAAAATCGGTAATTATCATAAATGATCTACTATATTCATTGGGTTTACGACATTCTGCAAGTTTTTGTTATTTAGATTTTATCATACCTATGGGAAATTCTATCGAACTTTCAATATTAATTGAGTGTGAAATGTTTTGAAATTATGGAGATGATATCCTGCATTAGATGTGTATCTTATGGGCAAACACTTTCATAGCTGCCATATAAAGAAAAGAATAAATAACGTTTCGTCTATTTTTTAATTAATTGACACAACGCTCTATTCCTCCAAAAAAATGCTTATTTTTACAATAAGCATCCTTTAAACAATTCATTATCGAACTTTTCTGTTCTGCTTGCCTGGCTTCGGCGGCATAGGCAGCTTTGCGACAATATGCCCGCATTTATGACAGAATTTGGCATTAGCCAGTAGTTTAGCCCCGCAATGCCCGCAGAAATGGTGGTCAGGTACAAGTTCTTCTTTAAATACCAGTGTCCTTAGAGGTTGGTTATTTGAGGTATCTGTATTTGGATTCTTTTCGTTTTGTTTGGCAAGTAAAATCACCATAAAAATAAGAAAACTGATTTCAAGGCCGATTATCCCGAAAAAAGTTAAGCCTGAATCTCCGATTAAGTGTCCAAGGCCAAGTATCAGCACCAACAGTAAAATTACACCTGCTACCGCAATTATTTTATAGTTTCCAATCTGCCTTTTCTTTTCTTCCATTTCAAGTTCTTTCAAGCGAATCATACGCTCGATTTCGGCTTGCCTAACCCGTGCTTCATCCACATGGCGATACACAAATTCATTTTCGTTAGTAATGGTAAATTTGGATCCGCAATAAGAGCAGGTGATTTGTGCTGTTCCTTCCTGTATGGGAATTGCTGCACCACATGATGGACAATTTGTTACATTAATTTTAAGTGGCATGATATCATCCCCTTTATTAGTTGATGATATCAGTATATTTCTGTTCCTTACGGAACGGTCAATCTGTACAAAAAAAGAACTTGATTTTACTCAAGTCCTAGTTGGTTGTACCGTGATGTGCTGCATAGCTATCCACCGTCAACGGTAAGAAAATATATCCCTGATCACGATAGAATTCAATGATTTGCGGTAAAGCTTCAGCCGTTGTTGTCTTTGGAGAAGAGTCATGCATCAATAATACGATTTGATTGTAGTCCGTTCCTGCACAGGAATTAGCCACGATGAAATCTCTTGGTGCCATATTTTCCGATGCATCTCCGGAGCTGACATTCCAGTCAAAATATTGGTATCCTTTTGCCTGAACATCATCGACAAGTCTTGACATAATACCACTGGAATAATTGGCACTGATGGAGTTGGATGAGCCTCCCGGGAATCGTATAACATAGGATTTTTCACCCGTTAACTCTTCTACCATATCGCTGATGGCTTTTAAATCTTTATAGTAAGCATCCATCGAAGCATAAACATGGGCATAGTCATGTGTATAGGTATGTAAACCAATCGTATGTCCGGCATTATATGCCTGAACGATATAATCGTTATACTCCTGTCCGTTTCCTGTCACAAAGAAGGTCGCCTTGGCATTATAGCGGTCTAATGTATCCAGAACCGTAGCCGTATTTTCACTTGGTCCATCATCAAAGGTCAAATACATAACCTTAGTTTCTTCGGTAATATCTTCTAAGACAACCTTGCCTTCCGTTTCCGTACTGTTTCCGGAACGGTCCACAACCGTGATGGTCACATCGTGCTCTCCGGCCGTATTGAAATCTCTATTTTTAAAGGTTACACGAATCTTTGGTGATGTATCTAAATCATCCTCTACTTCAACCCTTTTGGATGTATCTACATATCCTCCGACATAACCGGTTAAAGTTTCCACGCTGTTGATTTTCGGCGCTTCGGTATCCTGTTTTCGAATTAAGGTAGCCTGGGCTTCTGTAGAATGTTCATAGGCATCAGTTGCGATAATAGTTACCTTAGTCTTCCCTTCATTCTTACCGGGATCCTCCTTAAAGGCAAAGGTTACTCCATTTCCGTCATCACAGGCTTCGATAAAGCTTTCCGGACGAACATCCTCAATCATATCGGTCGTATAATTTCGCATACTCAGTCGCGGTGGTTTTGTATCCTCTACAATACAGTGGATTTTTTTCTCTTTGCCGTTATAGGTTACTGTAATTTCATATTCCCCGACCGTTCTTGAATCAAAATCACCGGTAATCTTAACTTCGGATGCATCCACAAACGGTGATTTCATATAATCGACAATCTGTGCTTCCCCGGCTTCCAGATGCATTTCATCTCTTAAGCCAAAAAATGGATTTAGATAAAAGAACAATCCGACAATCCCAAACACAATCACCAAAAAACCTGCCAGCAATCCTATTAAAGCGCCCCAGCGTACTCTTCTTTTCTGCTTAACTTTTCTCACTTTTCTTCCCTTTTCTCTCTATGTTTAATGGTTCTTTTCTATCAATATTAACCATGGTGAATTTTCAATATTCATAGGTTTCAACATCCATACCGAATAATAAAAGTTATCTAATGTCGATACATAGGATGAAACCTGTTGGGCCTCTTGTTT
>CACYBS010000296.1 GCA_902772725.1 Erysipelothrix rhusiopathiae | reverse complement strand
TCACAAATCCATCATTGCTGATGGCGTAAGTTAAAGCTAAGGCCTCTTCATTGAGCTGTTGTATATCATCCATGCCATAAAGACTCATGAGTTCTTCTAAAGTCTCACCTTCGGCCCCATTGGCTGCTAAAATTAAAGCCTCTGATATTCCATAGGCAGAATAAAATTGATTGGCTTTGATATGAAGCTCTCCCAATAAGTTCCAGTTAAATGCATTCACTCCTTCTACAAATGTAGTTGGAGTTACGTTATCTACATTGGGTCCAAATCCGGAACAGCCGCTTAGAAACATTGAAAGTGCACATGCCATTCCTATTATTTTTTTATGCATATAGACCTCCTTTTATGAAATTAATTATTATTTGGTTTTGGCATATACCAATACGAGCGCGTACCGTGCATATACGTCCTGGAGCCTGTTGGCATCTGCGTCAGTGCATTGAATACGTTATAGTAATCACCGGCACCTGCCGCAATAGAAAATGCTCCGAGTGTTCCTAACATCGTCTGTGAATGATCCATCAAAAAGATGATAAAAGGAATAAACCCAAATACGATATTAGGAAGCATGCACATGAATAAAAATCCGGCCTTAGAGAATGTTGACGGTCCTGTCACAAACAACATTCCTTTTTTCAGATTCTCATACATGTAGACATCCCCTTCAAAACATATGCCATGTAAAAATTCATGGGGCACCATTACCAATATAGATAAAATGGCGCCGATCACATTCAAGGGTTGACGACCGACTATAAAATATATTCCAAATGTTACAATGGCAATCACAAGCGCTAAACCATTCATAACGAGGGAAAGTTTATCCATAGTCTCCGCTTCTTTAAAAGGGACATTACCCGGCTCGTGATCATGAGTAATCAAACTTTCTGGATCGCCGTTATATCGTCCCGCAAAATGAAGTTTGGTCATGCTTTACCCCCTTTCCTGCTTTGTATATTTTATAATTTGGCAATAATATCCGATATCGCCACAAGTACAGCTTCCCCGCTGATCTTAATACGATGATTATCAGCCATTTCACAATGCAGATATCCTCCGCGTTTTGATGCCTGGTAGGCGATAATTTTAGTCTTCCCCAGTTCTGAAGCCCAATAATCGGCAATCTGACAGTGAGCGGATCCGCATACCGGATCTTCGGCAATGGAAAGCTTCGGGCAGAAGCTGCGGGATACACAATCTACTTCTTTTCCCCCTGCGGTCACATTTTGAATGCGTCCTTCAATTTTCAACAACTTCTCTTGATCAGGATGCATATTTCTTACCTGTTCTTCATTTTCAAAGACACAGATCAAGTCAAGACCCAGAACCGCTTTTATCGGACGAACCCCAAATGCAGCTTCCATCATATCGGTTACCGGAATTTCCTTTAATTCATACGTTGGAAAATCCATTTCATACAGATTTCCTTTTTTGCGGACCGTTAAAAGTCCGCTCATCGTATGAAATTCAACCACATCGGTTTCTGTCTCGTAGTAATTCAACATCACAAAGGCAGAGGCAAGGGTCGCATGTCCGCATAATTCCACTTCTTTTCCCGGGGTAAACCATCTTAAATGGTATCCTTTTTCTTCTTTTACGATAAATGCTGTCTCGGACAAATTGTTTTCCATCGCAAGATTCATCATCGATTTTTCGGAAGGCCAGGCATCCATCACACAGATCGCAGCCGGATTTCCCGAAAAGGGTGTATCGGTAAAGGCATCAACTATATATTGTTTCATACAAAATCTCCGTTCTTATTTTCAAATATATATTACCATTTTGTTAAGGGTACTTTACAAAAAATAACGTACAAACAGCCATATTGCCACAATAATCAATAAGAATACTGCCGTTGCGGCAAGCTGACCGTAGGTATTGCTGATAAAGAAATCTAATTCACGATAGTTAAAATACAGCCAGACCATCGCCATCAAAAAAAGAATGATCAATGCGACATATACAAGCTCTCTGCCCCGATATCCCCAAAGATAATACAGAAAAGTCCCTGTGCAGGTAACACCTGCACTGATCATCAAAGCATTTATTCCATGCATATTTTCTGCCAGAAATCTTAATAAAATTGGCATTCCGAAATATGTCGCAACCCCCAAAATCAGGATCAAAGCCATCCAGAAATACTCTTTCAGTTTTTCCATGTTTATATTCCCTGCTTCAAGAACCATATCAACAATAAATGGGCAGGATAGAATATATAGAAAAGCCACTTTAATCCTATGCCCCGTTTTCCGTTATAAAGGAAAATCGGAATAAAGCCCAGCAAGCCAAACCAATAGATTCCCACATTACGAAGTAAGGCATGATAAATGGCTGCCACCGCATTATTGATAAACGGTGCTTTATCTTTTAACAGATAATAAATAAAGATCAATCCAACGGCCACCATATTATAGTCCAACCCCATAAACAAAGAACTGATGGTGAAATGGAATATGATAATACCTGAGAGTAACTGCGACATCTTAGTCGGATTATTCGCATTATTTTCATAAAGGAATAATCCCAGAATAGCCCAGAAAAATGTCATCATGATATTCTGGTGTGTAAATTCCAATACTTTTCCTGAAGTCACAAGATCAAAAGGTACTTCACTGATTAAGGCAAAAATACCCATTCTGTAGAGATATTTCAATTTATCATGGGTATGAATAAAGCCTTCGGCAACACAAAACGCAAAAATAGGCATTGCGATCCTACCTATAATGCGCAGCCAAATCTGATCAGGGAAGAAATTATCTCCCACATGGTCCACTACCATAGAAATCATAGCTATAATCTTTAATGTGGTTCCATCTAAAATATGGAACGGTCGATTATATACAGTATTTTCCATATATCCCCCTAAATATCATCAAACCTCTCATTATGAATACTTCGCTAAGATTTTCTTATACGATTTATACAGCCAATAGATGCCGATTAAACTACCTGCACAAAGTAAGCCAATGGCAATTCCTGCATCAAATAATGAAATAAAGATTGCTGCAAGATACATCCAGCTGAATTTTCGATAAAGCGCAGCCATTTCTTTATTGTATCCCTTTATATCTTTCACTTTATCCTTCAATGAGGTATCCCCACTCCAGAAACTGATTGGCTCTTCGCTGTCTTTTTGAAAATTGCCAATATAAAACCATGGTACATAACATAATATACTGACAATAAACGCTATTATCTTTGAAACCATAATAAAACTTCCTTTAATTCATTATACCAATAAAAAAGATGGAATGTATATTACCATTCCATCAATGCCTTAGACAATTCTTGATCAATATCAATACGGGTTTCTTTACACTGTTTCGGATATTCTCTTCCGGCTTTAAACATAAATTTTATCAGGGCAGTTGAGCCAATCGGCAGCATCATTTTAAGCATCGATTCCGGGAACACAAAGTGGGTTCCATGTGTATACATTATCGCTTTAAAATCGCAGCTATGCTCCTTATGTTTCAGTCGGTCTGCCATTCTCTGTATATATTTACAGGTATCCCATAACACATCATCTTCAGCTCCGATACATATGACAGTTCCATGAATCCGTTCTACTTTGATTTTCTCTTCTTCCCTGACAGAATGTCGTCTTTCTGATTCATCAAACATTTTTCTGGATGCGATAAAATTATGTGAGCCTCGAGAATCCGTTTGAATGGCATACCAATATTCCGGATGTTTATAGGCATACGGAAGATACGGTAGGCCTTCCCCTTTCCAGGAAACGGAAGATTCATTGTCAGCCGGTCTTTCTTCTACACCATCTTTTCCATCACGATAAAAGCCCTGCATCACAAAGTCCGATGGCGACAAGGCAATGGTCAAGGTTATTTCCGGATAGTATGAGGCCGCAATTAACGCCAACATACCGGTCGTAGAAGCACCGGCAATGCCGATCTTCTCAATTCCCTGACTTTTTAAAAATTCAATGGCTTTGCCAAAGCGCTCTAATGGATAGCTGTGATGTCCGTAATCCTTTTTATCCGGTGACATGCACAGGGCATTCAAACCCTTCTTATTCACCCATTTAGCCCCTGATTTTGCCATATAATCATCCGAAGAGTCTCCTAACATGAGAATCAAAGCCTTGTTGGTTCGAACAAAGGTCGAATACCATGCTCCATAAAATCCATCTTGATTGGGATCAAACATTCTTGTCGGTTTCATATTATTCTCCAAATTCTATCTTAATTATTTTCATTTTAACCAAACTGTCGCAAAAGCGGATCATCAATTTATGAATCCATCCTACCGAAGGATATATATCCCGATATCCCCGCATATAGCTTTTTGCGCTTACTGAGACAAAATGATCACTCCAGCTTTTTAAATCATTTTCATCTGCCACAGAAAAATATGCCGTAACATCTTTGATTCCGGCTTCTTTAAGCCAGGTGGAGCGCATCATCTTTGCTCCTCTTTCATTACAGACATCAAAGACCAAAATACCACCGGTGAAACGCTTTGCCATCTGACTGAACAGCTTTTTTACATCCTCTGTCTTAAAGTAATAAAAGACACCCGAGGCAAAGAAAACAGCACCTTTGGATCCATCGATTTGATCCATCCAGCTATAATCATTCAAATCACAGGCGATATTTACTTCTCTATCCCCTGCCGGCAATAATTCATTACGGATTTTAATCACATCCGGGAAATCCAGATTATATCCATGACACTTCCCGTTATCCGCCTTGTTAAAGGAATCATCCAAGCCGCATCCCATATTCACTACGGCTGCTTCAGGATGTTTGTTTAAATACTCTTTTACTTCACAGATTAAATCATATTGTCTCTGGGCCACTTCCAAAGCACCGAAAAGTCCTGCCACAGATTCCATCTTTTTTTTTTTGAAGAGAAATCATAATCCAGCGAATCACAGATACGCTTCGCTTGAGGATCATCAAATAATTCCGGAAAATGCTCGGAGCAGATCATTCTTCCAAATAAAGGAATGATTAACGTCTCCTGGATCGTGTTATTTTCAATATGGTATTTCATACATATCTTTCCTTTTCTTATTTTTTAAAGGGATCATATTTCAAGCGATACATACAGTTGTCATCCCCTTCACCAAGAGATGAATTACGGTCGTATCGAATATGGTGGAATCCCTTTGAATATTCTTTATCCATCGCACAGATACATAACACAGCCTCTTCATCACCTAAGGCTTTGGCAAGCTCATGATATGGACAGGATAGAATATCTACACCTACCGCATCCTTGCCATTGACAAGTCTTCGCTTGTAGCCTTTCTTTTCGCTGCTCATCGTATCTGCCAGAGCTGCCGCATGTTTCCAAATCCAATTAGACACACCCGGAATAGAGGTAATAATATGAACTGCCTTTCCAAAGCTCTGCCCCATTTTGGCTCCATACTCAGTTAATAAAGAAACATCTCGGTTATGTCGTTTTAATACTCTATATAAAGCCACAGCCGGTAAAACCATAGACCCTTTATGTTTCTTCATCTTTGGATCTTGAGAAAAAATCGATTGATACTCTTTGCCCGCTTCCTTCCATATTTTATCTGCCTGTTCAACAGACATATCTTCTTCCATATATTTTTTAAATCCTCTGTAAAACCATTGTCGATTCAATGGATTTGAAAATTTACTCATCTTAAATCAAAACCTTTCAGTTAGATATAGCTAACTAGATTGTATTCCAAAATGTACAGATTTCAAGCACAAGAAGCCTAATTTTCCAAATTCTTAACCGCTTATTTTTATATCTTTTATAATAAAGAAAAGAATACCGAACTTAGTTCGATGTATAGGAGGATTTATGTATAATCATTTATTTTCGCCTGTAAAGATCGGTCCGGTTGAAATTCCTAACCGTATCGCTTTATTACCAATGGGCGTATTTTCTCCCAGGATGATGAATCCGGATGGTTCCTACACCAAAGATGGTGCCGATTATTATATCGAGCGTGCCAAAGGCGGAACCGGTTTGATCATCACCGGTCTTGTTCCATTACCTCCGGGAGGTCACCTTCCTTCCATCATGAACAATCCAAAAACTTATGTTGAAAACATGAAATACCTTGCGGATGGTGTACATAAATACGGCTCTAAAGTATTTATCATGATTTCAGCTTTATCAGGTCGTTCCGGTGCCCCGGGTGATCCGGCTCCAAGTGCTACCCCCAACGTATGGGATCCGAGAGGCGTGCAGCGGGAAATGAGTGTAGAAGAGATTCACGATTATGTAAAATGGTTTGCCGAAGGGGCAAAGCTTGCCAAGGATGCCGGAATTGATGGCGTGGAAATTCATGCCGTACATGAAGGATATCTGCTTGACCAGTTCACCATTTCCGCATTCAACCAGAGAACCGATGAATACGGCGGATCTTTGGAAAACCGCCTGCGTTTCCCTTGTGAAATCGTACAGGCCATTAAAGAAAAATGCGGAAAAGACTTCCCTGTCTCCTTACGCTATTCCGTTGTTTCCAAGACCAAAGCCTTCAACCGCGGTGCTGTGCCGGGTGAAGAGTTCAAGGAATTCGGACGTGATTATGAAGAAAGTGCTAAAGTCGCAAAGATGTTACAAGATGCCGGATATGACATGTTAGATTGTGATAACGGTACGTATGATGCATGGTATTGGCCGCATCCACCGGTATATATGCCTAAAGCCCTGAATCTGGAAGATGTTGCCTACTTGAAGAAATACATTGATATTCCGGTTATCTGCGGCGGACGCTTTGATAATCCGGAATTAGCGGACAAATCGATTGCCGAAGGCAAGATTGATATGATGGGTATGGGTCGTCCGTTACTGGCTGATCCGGATTTAGGAAATAAATTTAAAGAAGGAAGACTCGATGATATTCGTCCTTGTATCTCCTGTCACTTCGGATGTCTTGCCCGTATCTTCCAGATTGATTATGAAAAGCTGGCAACCAAAGATATCAGCTGTGCCCTCAATCCTAGATGCGGCATGGAAAATCACTATAATATCAAACCGGCTGCCGAGAAGAAAAAGATTGCGGTGGTTGGCGGTGGTATTGCCGGTATGGAAGCTGCCAGAGTATGTGCACTTCGCGGTCATTCTGTTGATCTGTATGAAAAAGATGATAAATTAGGCGGTGTATTTATTGCCGCGGCTGCCTTCGATTTCAAGGATGATGATAGAAAACTCATCGAATGGTATAAAAAACAGATGAAGGATACCGGTGTAAATGTGTTATTGAACACAGAATTCAAGCCGGATAATAAAACCGGATACGATGAGATCTTTGTGGCAACAGGCGCTGAGGAAAGAAAGCTTACTATACCGGGATTTGACTCTCCAAATGTTCGCTATGCTGCTGAGTTCTTATTGAATCAGGATATCAAAGATCAAAACGTGGTAGTGGTAGGCGGTGGCCTCACCGGTTGTGAAATTGCCTATGATCTGGCAAGAAAGAACAAGAAGGTAACCCTTGTCGAAGCATTACCGACCATTATGAATGTAGAAGGCTTATCGGCAGCCAACTATAACTGTCTGCGCGATTTAATGGATTACTATAAAGTAGATATACTAACCAACTCTCAGGTGGTACAGTATGCAGATGGAAAGGCTTATGTAGAAATCACAACATATAATGAACCAAATATAAAAGACCGTGCCTTTACACACAGTCTGCAGGGTGTTCATAAGATCACAAAGCCAATTGATGCCGATTCCATCATTGTTTCGGTAGGTTATCTATCCAATCAAGATCTGTACAATGCGATCAAAGATGACCATATTCACCTGTTAGGGGATGCCGATCATCCATCAAACTTAATGAATTGTATCTGGACAGCGTTTACAACCTGCCTGAATATCTAAATATGCCAAAAGCCCAGTCACCTGGGCTTTTTTTAAACTTTGAAATAATTTAATGGAACATACATTATATTCCGATCTAAAGGAACAGATGTGAACTGCTGGATAGGGCCTAAATAATCGGTTCGATATCCCAGATTACCATCATCGATTCCCCAATGGGCAACCCATTTATCAAATTCATCGCATCCTCTGATATAGTAATTAAACCAGGATTCACTGGAATAAATACCGGTGAAATAGCCTGCTTCACGAATCTTTGAACAGAAAGTTTTACAGAAAGTCGAACAGTTTGTCGGAGTTAAAGCTCCTCTGTTTAACTTATAATTGTCGGCATCCTCCATATCAAACCAGACACCAACCTGGATATTTCTTCCCTTGATCTGTTCCAATAAGAATTCTGCTTCGCTTAAAGCTCCTGCATTATCCAATGCATATGAATAACAATATACACCGTATGGAATGCCTAACTGTTCACAAAGATCCATATTCCGCTTTGCCATATAGTCCAAATTAGTTCCATAGGTTACACGAATAATCACAAACTGATCCAGATATGAACTTAAATCAATATATCCATTGTGCGCTGATATATCAATTCCCCATGTAGGATCGAAAGCTTCCTTTATATAAATTTTTTTATTTCCACTGTCTACATGTACATATCCGGTTACGTTTTCACCGTTTTTCTGGCCAAAGCTATTAGTCACAAAAGATACATCACTACCCGTTGCTGGCATTTCTGTACCAATTGGTACTAATGAAATCTGAATACCTAAAATCGATCTGGATAAGCCCTGCGTGCCTGCAAAATTACCATTGGAAGCCCAATCAAGCCAGCCGTATCCGGAAGTATATGTACGATAGAAAACATTATATTCTTTCGAGATATCTCCCGATAAGCGTATCTGGATTCCTTCAAGAGCTAATGAGCGACCGGTCGTACCGGAAACACCGCCATCCTGTGCCCATTCATTTTCCCATCCAATCTGTGCAATATGTGAGCGATACTCAATATGTCCGGATGGATACAGTTCCTTATTAAACGCAATTCGGATAGCTTCAATACTGTTGTAAAGATTACCTGATGTTTCGGCATCATCAACAGATGATGTCCAACCTACATTGGATACATGGGTATTGTAAGAAAGCGGCTGCTGGTCAAAAGCTGCTTTAGATGATACCGGAGTCGGTAAACCTTTTTCAATCAATTGAATCATGATGGCTTCAATGCCATATCCATAACCAATAGATCCGGCACTTTCACCGTTTTTCGCCCATCCCAACCAGCCAAGATTCGAAACATGAGCCTGGTAATAAATATCAAAATGATTTTTTATCTCTCCGTCCAGAGACATTTGAATCGCTTCAATGTGTTTGGACTCTCCCTGAGTGCCCGACAGAACATTACCGGTCTTGACAGATTGCCATCCATCATTTTCTACATAAGTTCGATATAATACCTTCCCCTCATAGACAGGTGTTGCCAGAGAGATTTTTATACCCTCGATCGCATTACCGTTACCGGTGGTTCCAATCATATTCTGTTCACTTACAGGATCCATCCATCCAACATTGGCAACATGAGCCTGGACTTGAAGCTGTTCCACATAAAACGGGGTCATTCCGTTAGTTGGGCCTGCATTGCCTTTTTTAACCAGCTGAATCTGCAAAGCTTCCATCTGCAAGCCTTTACCCTGACTTCCGGCATTCTGTCCATTATGTGCCCATCCAAGCCAACCTATATTGGCAACATGACTTTGATAATAGATATCATATTTTTCGCTGACTTCTCCGGTCAGCCAGATACGAATAGCTTCAATCGACAAGGCTTTACCTTCGGTTCCGCTCATCTGTCCGCCATCAACAGGATTCTGCCAGCCAACATTGGCAACGTGTGCCTGATAATGAACATCACCGGCATAAGTGCTGTCAAGATTAATGATCAAAGCTTCTAAGCCATTGGCCTGCCCGGTTGTACCAATCAGATCTTCTTCGTGCACCTCCGGCATCCAGCCAATATTGGCGACATGAGCTTCGATATTTAAATCCGTATCGGAAGGGTTGGCCATACCGGCATCCATCTGCTGGTCGTCCTGCACCTCAATAGGTTCCTCAAAAATCTCTTCTTCGACAATTTCTTCACTTTCATCCGTAATCGTTTCTTCTATGATTGTTTCCGGTTCAAGCTCTTCGGCAAAAACAGTCTGTGACATAAAACCAAATCCGGCAAAAACCATTGCGGACGCAAAAGTGAATTTCAAAATAGATTTGTTCATATGCTATGTTCCTTTACTATACTAGGTATTATAACACCCCGTCCTCTAAAAACAAAATGGCCGCTTATCCTGTTTTGGGGCAAATTGTTCTGTTTTCTTACACCCATAATAAAAACAGACCATATTTGGTCTGTCATTTATTGATCGCCTTCTGCGATGCCTTCTTCATTTTCCGGATTGAGCGGTCCGTAGAAATAAGATGCCGTTGCACCACCGTCAATCAAGAAATCCGATCCGGTGATAAATGCACCAGCCGGTCCCATAATCAACTCTGCCAATGCCGCAATTTCATCCGGGGATGCCGGACGTCCTGCCGGGCACTTTGCGAACATATTTTTATAGAAGTCACCACGGATTCCGTTAAACTCATCAATGGCCAGCGGTGTCACCACAATTCCCGGAGAAATCGAATTGATACGAGCTTTTCTTTTACCCCATTGTACGGCTTCATACATAACACGCTTTCCGTTGCATCTTTTTGCGAGCTGGTATGCATGCAGAGTATTCTTAATATTTTCTTCCTGCAAGAAATCAAGATCCAATAATTCATCACATGGTGTCATGGCCAGCTGTTTATCTTTTTTAGCGCCTAACTGTTCCATGCGGTAACCGGATTGGGAAGAGATCGTTACACCGGTTCCCCCTTCCTTGATGACTTTGCCTACTTCCTGTAATAAATAGGCAGTACCGTATAAGTCTACCTGTAAGATTGTCTTGATTGGTGATTGAGATGGAGATACGCCTGCCGCATTGATTAAATTAGAGATTTCTCCCAACTCCAGCCCTTTCTTTACAAAGGCATCAATGGATTCCTTATTTCCTAAATCCAATTGTGTAGTCTCTACCGTAAATCCGGCAGCACGTAACATATTCGCCTTATCTTCGGTTTTAGATGGGGTTCTGCTTCCCATTAAAATGATCTTATCATAACTGATTCTTCTGGCGATGGCGATTCCAATCTCACCGGCTCCTGTCAATAATACAACATCTTTTGCCATAAAACTGTCCTCCTTTTTTAATTTAATTATCGCGTTTTCATCAAATCGTTCAATTTTTAAAAAGGTGGTTTTGGATTAGAAAAACTGATAAACGATTTTCCCAAAACTAAGAATAAATACGGTCAAAATGAAGTCATCGTCTCTTTTGTTCATGTATAATAAAATCAGTCAAACGTGGAGGAAACTATATGGCTAAATTACCAAAAGGATTTTTATGGGGAGGCGCTACGGCTGCCAACCAGTTTGAAGGCGGCTGGAATGAAGATGGCAAAGGTGTAAGTGCTGCCGATGTCGTAACCCGCGGTTCCCGCACTAAATTAAGAACAGTTACTTACAAAACAAACGATGGTGTCATTCACGCTGATCCAATGTTTACCTTAGATGCACCGGAAGATGCCGTGTTTGGATGTTTTGAAGGATATGATTATCCAAGCCATGAAGGTATTGATTTCTATCACCGTTATAAAGAAGATATCGCGTTATTTGGAGAAATGGGATTTACTACATTCCGTTTATCCTTTAACTGGACACGTATCTTCCCTACCGGAATGGAAGAAACTCCTAATGAAGCCGGTTTGAAATTCTATGATAATGTGATTGATGAATTATTAAAATATAATATTAAACCATTAGTTACTTTGTCACATTACGAAACTCCAATCGGATTAACCAACACATGGGGTTCTTGGAAAGATGCAAGAACTATTGATTGCTTCGTTCGCTATGTTAAGACTGTTGGTGAACATTTCAAAGGCAGAATCAATTACTGGCTGACTTTCAATGAGATTAATATTGCGGCAATGTCTCCATGGATGTCTGCCGGGGTTGGACAGAAAAACCCGCAGGTTGTTGCGGATATCTCTAAACATCAGTTAATCGCATCCGCAAAGGCTGTGCAGGTTCTTCATGACATTGATCCAAATAACTTAGTCGGAAACATGGTCGCTTATGGAGCAACTTATCCTTATACCTGCAATCCGGCTGATGTACTTGCCGCTAAGCTGGCAATGCATAGCTATCATTTCTATGAAGATGTACAGGCAAGAGGTTATTATCCTTCTTACAAATTAAAAGAATACGAACGTGAAGGCGTAAACTTCTCCTTAACCGAAGAAGAAAAAGAAACTCTATTAAACGGTACTGTTGACTTCTTATCAATCTCTTACTATATGAGTTCTGTTGCGACCACCGATCCGGAAATCTTAAAGCAGGTTGCCGAAGGAAATATGGGTCTTGGCGGTGTTAAGAACCCTTATTTGAAAGCGTCTGACTGGGGTTGGGCAATTGACCCTACAGGACTTAGAATTGCGATCAACGAACTTTGGGAACGTTACCAGAAACCGGTATATATCGTTGAAAACAGCTTAGGAACGCAGGACGTATTAGAGGCTGACGGAACATGTCATGACCCGGCTCACATCGATTATCTGCGCTCTCATATCGAGGCAATGGCAGATGCCATCAACATCGATGGATGTGAAGTTATGGGATATACTCCTTGGGGATGTATCGACCTTGTATCTGCATCAACCGGCGAAATGCACAAGCGTTATGGATTTATCTATGTTGACTTGCAGGATGATGGCACCGGCAAGGGTGACCGTTATCGTAAAGATTCCTTCTATTGGTGGAAGAAAGTCATCGCATCCAACGGTGCTGATTTAGACTAATTATATAAGACTGGGGTCCTTCCCCGGTTTTCTTGGAGGTAAATATGAAACGTCCTATTGTAGTGATTCCGATGGGAGATCCGGCCGGAATCGGACCGGAAATTACGGTAAAAGCACTTTTAGATGATGAAATCAATGAAAAGGCAAGATGTGTGATTGTCGGTGATGCCAAACAGATCCAAAATACAATAAAGCTGTTGAATCAAACAGCCACTGCCAAAATAATCCATTCACCGGATGAAGGTGAATATAAAACCGGCATTCTGAATATCATTGATTTAGACAATATTGATGAAGACAGATTTGAATACGGAAAGATATCCGCCATGTGCGGTAAGGCTGCCTATGAATATATTGAAAAAGCCATTGAACTGGTTATGCATAAAGAAGGCGATGTGGTTGCGACCACCTGCATCAACAAAGAATCCCTTCGCGCAGCTAATGTTCCTTATATCGGTCATACCGAGATATTTGGAGCTTTAACTAATACAAGCGATCCTTTGACAATGTTTGAATTAGAAAATATGCGTGTTTTATTTCTAAGTCGTCATGTCTCACTTCGTAAGGCCTGCGATCTTGTGACAAAAGACAGAATCATTGAATATGTCAAAAGAGGAACGCTAGCCTTAAATCAGCTTGGAATTGTCAATCCGCGGATTGCGGTAGCCGGATTAAATCCGCATTGCGGTGAGCATGGTCTTTTTGGAGATGAGGAAGTTAAGGAAATCATTCCTGCAGTCGAAGAACTCAAAGAAATGGGATATAACGTAGAAGGACCGATTGGAGCTGACAGCGTATTCTACCAGGCAAGAGAAGGAAGATATGACTGCGTATTATCGCTCTATCATGACCAGGGTCACATTGCCACAAAGACAGTTGATTTCAACCGCACGATTTCAATTACCTGCGGCATGCCTATTCTTAGAACTTCCGTGGATCACGGAACTGCCTTTGATATCGCCGGAAAAGGTATTGCCCAGGATATCAGCATGAAGGAAGCAATCTTTAAAGCTGTTCGATATGCGAGTTCATATCGTAAAAACTAACTTTTTAAGTAAAGGGACTTATATTATTTACGTCCCTTTTATTTTATTAATGGGACTTGAAACATAAAAAGCCATCCGAAGTTGGATGACCTTTAAACATATTTGACAATTCATGGTCAAATCATATCTTACAAATCAATTTCTTTTTATTTCACCGCTACATCAAAGGTTCCGGCAAAACGTACCGTATCGATTTTTTCAATCTGTTCAATTTGTTTGGCAGTGATTCCATCCTCTTTGACGACTTCAATCACATAATAATATTTCCCGAGTTCACTTCCTTCAGGACGGTCATGTAACGCGACAAGTTCCAAACCGGATTGGTGGATTTCTACGATGATATCATCAATTTGATCCGCATTACAGGTTGCCACAAATACCGCATGCGAGTATGCTCCTCTAGCGGATGGTTCCTTAGATAGGACATAGAACCGTGTTTTATTGGTGTCGGTAATCTGGACATTTTCGGCAAGCACTTCCAAATGATAAATATCCGCAGCTCCCGGTGCCGCAACAGCGGCAATCGCTGGATCCTGCATTTCAGCCACATAGCTTGCAGCAGCAGCCGTGCTATCCATCTCCTGTTCTTTGGCGTTCGGTAAGTTTTCTTCCCGCCATTTTTTTGACTGGGTCAAGCCCTGAACATGCGAACAGACAAGCTGGATATCTTCTAATTTTGCTCCGGGAACACCTAATAAAGTCTGGGAAATCGGAATCACAACTTCGCCTACCACATATACATCTTTCTGTGATATTAAGGCATCGACATAATTGGTGACCGGGCCGCCAATCGTGTTTTCCTGAGGTATAACTCCATAATCGGCATTTCCATCCAGTACATCCTTGATGGCATCATCGACTGTTTGTCTAGGCTGAAATGTATCCTCTCCGGAAAAGAAATATTTTGCGGCTTCTTCGGTATACGTTCCCTCCGGTCCCAGATAACTGATAACGGCATTTTCTTTGATTGGTGTTTTCTCCGGCTTTTGATCCGGTACGCTGCCACATCCTGATAGAACTAAGCCCAGAATTGTCACAGCTTTTAATATACGAATTTTTTTCATAACAACTTCCTAAAATAATGCTCTTGTTGAAGGCAGAATCAAGACAATAAGAATTGCGAGATATGCTGCCATTTTCAACAAAGGAAACATATGAATCTTTCCTTTTAATTTAAATACCACAGACGCAATGGAAAAAAGCGTAAATCCAATCGCAATCCAATAATTAAGTGCATTTCCTGCCTTAAAGATCGCATAGGCAGTAATGCCCTGTACAATACCGACCACAAAGGTCACAAAGCCCATCTTTCTGGCAAAAGCGTCTAAATCTTTAACCTTCGATACAAAAGAATCCGAAAGTTCTAAGGGATTGAGCTTTCGATTCCCTTTCATATACATAATTCCTGTCACAATGCTGAAAACGCAAAGGACAGAATAAAATATCCCGCACGCAATCAATAATATATTTCCACTGTTTAATCCAATCATTATTTTTTGTTCCCCTGCTCTACCGCCTTGATATCATTCGCATTTGCGCTTTTCAAGGCATAGGTATCATAGGCAGGATTTTCCGGCAATAACATTTCCAGACAGGAAATCGTCTCAATGCGTCCGGTTAAAGATTTTGCGCTTATATCAAAGATATGGCCTCCAAAGGTTTTGTCCTTGGAAATAAAATGCAGATGCCATCCGGCAGCATTAATTCCATCCATATAATCCGGGAAATATACCGCAACAATAGATCCCTCGATATTCTCAAAGGTAAAATCTTTCTGTCTATCCTTAAGCAGATCCTTTAATTCAACATGATGGGTATGTAATCCGGATTCAGAGCGTGCCTTAATGATGTCAAATTCACCATCGATACGGGCAATATGCATGCTGTTGAGGGTAAAATGATTATCAATATACTGATTCAACCATTTTTTAAGCCTGTCGATATTCGGAATATCTTCTATAAATAGATTTCGATCTCCCTCACAGGTAGTGATGACCGCAAACGGAACTCCATCATCCGGGTCTGCTTTGGTCACATGACCTTTTTTTTTTTTTTTTTTACAGTTACCGCCTACGACGATCATCTCACCGTTTACATCTTCAAAAGTGCCTAAACCAATATTTCCATACTCCATGAATTCTTTCACTTTTATAACTTCTCTTGTATAACCCAACGCAAGCGCCTGCAGCGTTGATACTTGATACATTTTATTTCGCATATGATTCCCCCATATTTTTTTACTTAATCTATTATATTCAATTTCAAAACTATAATCTACATTCTCACCAAAACATAAAAGCAGAGAACTATCAAATTCTCTGCCAATATAAGATTTAATCTTTCTGTACAGCCCGATATTTCATGCAGGCATCTTTAAAATGCGCTACAAAAGTATCGGCTGCCTGTTTGACTCGAATATCATCCGGGTTCATCATATCATACGCATGATAAAATCCCGGATAGACATCCACTCCAGCCTCTACACCGGCTTCTTTCAAATTCTTGATATAGGTTAAGGTTTCCTAATAAAATGGTTCAATATCCCCTACAAAAGTATAACAGGGAGGAAGTCCTCGATAATCTTCTCTTTGGGATGGAGATGCGTAGGCAGGAATCTTGTGATTTTTAATCCAGCGTAAGTACATGGACCAGCCCATATGGTTTTTTTTGGTGTTCCAAATTTTTTCATGATTGTCTCTGGATGAGTCTGTATCATAACAGTCGATCATAGGATATAAAGGCATTTGATAAGCAATATTTACACTGCCAACATCTTTGGCATACATGCATAGTGCAGCAGCTAATCCTCCGCCGGCGCTTTCTCCTCCAACCATGATTTGGTCAGCATGAATCCCCAACTTGTCGGCATGCTCTTTCATATAGACAAGAGCTGCATGGCATTGCCTTAGAGCGACAGGATAAGGAGATACCGGGGCTAATGAATAAGCAGGGGATACCACAACGGCTCCTCCTTTTACGACAAGATCAATAGCTCTTGTCATATAGACCATCTTTGCCATACCGGTCATATATCCTCCACCATGGATCCAGAGCATCCCGGCAGATTGAGTATGATTTTCCGGTTTTACAATTAACAGTTTTAACTTTTTCCCACCGCAGTCAATGGTAACAGTTTCTTCGATAACGCCTTTTGGCTTCTTCCATGTGAGCTTCATATCCGATTCCTTCTATTGGTTTTGTTCCATTTCTTTTTTGATACGTTCAATTTCTTCTTCAACGATTTTATAGAAAGTTGTCTGATCTACCTGATCCACATGTTCCTGGTCAGCCAATGCGGCTACCGATTCATGGGCAAATTGATCAAAGATATACTGCTTATCCGCTAATAGATCCGTGATTCTTTCATCAATTGTATTCTCACATAATAAGCGATGCACCAGTACATTTCTAGCCTGCCCCATACGGTAAGCTCTGGAGATAGCCTGGTTTTCAATCGATGGCTTGAGCTGCGGCTCACAGATAATGACCACCGATGCACTTTGGATATTAAGTCCCGTTCCTCCTGCCTGAATCTGCGAAATCAAGACATGACCCGGCTCAGCCTTTTCAAATTCGTCAATAATATCCTGACGCGTTTTTGCCGGAACAGAACCATTGATGATTGGTGAACAGATTTCATCCGGAAGATATTCCTTGATTTTCTCTAATGTCCTTCTAAAGAAGCTGAACACCAATACCTTGCGGCCATCTTCTTTTGCTTCTTCAATGAGTTCCAACAATCGCCTTGCCTTGGAAGAATTCTTTAAATCTTCTACATTCCAGGATACCTGGCGGCAATCCATATAGCTTCTGCTGAAGATATCTCTTCGATAGATTTTCTTTTCTTCATCCAAAAGCGTACACCATTGTTCCTTTTCAATCAGCTCAGGAAGCTCCATCAAAACATCTTCCCGCTTTCTTCGATAATAAACCGGTGCCACTAATTCACGGAACTGCTCAGCCTGGGATAAATAAGATACTCTTTCGGCTTTTTCAGCTAATTCCGGCTGAATAATACGAATCAAAGAAATCATCTCTTCTACACGATTCTCCAAAGCGGTTCCCGTCATCAAAATAATCCGCTGGGCATGTTCGGCCATAGCTTTGACATGAATGGTTCGTTTGGCAGCCGGATTTTTAATATAATGTGCTTCATCCACCACCAACAAAGAATAAGTAAAGTCATCTTCTAAATTCCAGTATCTGGTTGTCTCATATGTCGTAATCGCAACGCCACCGTGATCTTTCCAATACTGCAGCGATTCCATCCTGTTTGGACCATATACCGACACATAGGATAACTTACTGTGCTTGCCGATTTCCTTGCACCAGTTTGGCAGTACACCGGCCGGGCAAACCACCACAAAGTGATCGGCACCGATATTTTTTAAGGAGACCATCGTGGCAATCGCCTGTATGGTTTTTCCAAGTCCCATCTCATCGCCTAATAAGACATTTTTTTGATGGAGCATGTATTTAACGCCCCATTCCTGATAATGACGCAGGGTGCAAAGTAATCCATTTGGAAAAATCGCCTGTTCTTTGATCTGTTTTGCCAGTTCTTCCGGAAGTCCATATAAAGACTCTCCGTTATCAAGAATTCCCGGTACAATTTCTTCGATGATTCCATAATAGCGGATTGAATCTTTTTCAAAATCTTTCCAGGCATTGAATGGGCTGTCTAAAGGCTCATCATATACCGCCCGCAAATCATCATAGTAATCTCCATCCAGTGTCTCTTTGGCATATTGGTATGCTTCAGAGGTGCGATTCTTTATAGATGGTTTCAAAAGGATCCAATATGGATTGGATTCATAGTTTTTCAACAAATCCATTTCATTTGGTAATCTTCGATAATACGATTGAATCCTTTGGCATGAATTCATCCAGGACATCCGCTGTTTATAGGCGTAAATATTTTGAACCAGGTCATCATATGCTTCTGTTTGATTATCAACATTTAATTTTAGATGCACCGTTTTCTGGGTATCCGCTGCATATTGACCGGCTGTTTTCTTCAATATTCTTGCGGTTTCCATAGAGATTCCGGAAATATTGCTTAAGGCATAGATTCCGGCTTCATGGATATCGGCAACCGTTTCATATCCGTGATCTCGAAGCGGTTTGATGCGGATGATATTATCTTTTGTCTTGAGGGATTCTACCGGTATAGTTTTTAAGATTTCTAAGACTTCCCCCATCACAATCTGCATGGTCTTACTTTGAATGGCCTCCTTATTTTGAGCCAGCTGTAAAGACAGATCATCATGTCCCTTTGTGAGCACCTGGTACTTTTGAAGCAGCCTTTCCACACCGGAATCTCCCATTTGGGCCTTTCCATCCCTCTTATCGGCATAATCCATCAATTCGGTATATAAATCCTGCTCTAATATCGATAAAAAAGGCGACTCATTCATGATTCTTTCCAACTGCAGTACGGCATTATAATAATTTCCCATAGCCATGCCATGAAGTCTGTTATAAGCTGAATTGGCTTTACTCTTATCTTCTTTCGATGCGAAAAGCCGGCTGAAAAAGCCACTGGCAGAAGACAATAATTCGATATCCCTCAGGATTCTGTTTTTATTGTTCAACAGTTCATTGCAGTGGTTTTGAATCGTTTGGTCTTGAAGATACTTTTCAAAAGCTTGAAAGAGCGGCTCTAATTCCGGATAGCTTACATAAGCAGTTGATGAACGAAGCTCTTCTTTGGCATATTGGCGAAATATAGACTGTATATTTTCATCTTCAAGTATTTTATTGAGATTGTCTTCAGTCTGCATGCAGACATCGGATATATGATCTAACTTTCTCAATAAAGACTCATGAAGCTGTATGATTTTCTTTGCATCAGAAATCGAAAAAGACAGGGCCATAAAAAACCTCCATAACTGTTTTGATTATATCACAGGTATTCTAAACAATTTCAGTTTAAAAAGGCGGATGTAAACCGCCATGTTACATGATGCACATGATAGTTTCTTGTCAATACATACATATCAAAGATAAAATGAAAGCACAAAAGAAAGGAATAATACTTTATGAATAACCTAAGCAGTAAAATCGCATTAAAACGGAAGAGTCTAGGCATGACACAGATTGAATTTGCCAATCAATTATCCGTCACAAGACAAACAGTTTCCCGCTGGGAAGCCGGTACCGTTTTACCGGATATTGATAAAATTCCCGATATTGCCTCCATATTAAATGTTTCCTGTGATTATTTATTAAAAGATGAAATTGACAAAGATACTCCGCTTTCTTCTGTCAGTCGTCTGCTCTTTGATACGAAAGGAAAAATTGTACGTTTTGTGTTCTTTGATGGTGAAGGGGATATGGATTTGTTCAACAAAGACTGTCGAATTCTGGAATTTGAAGGAAATTGGATCAAAGTAGAAGTCCAAACGAACAAAGGACGGATCGAAAAATTGATATCCCTTTCCTCTATACTTTCCTTTGAGATTGTAAAGGAGGAACAATAGATGGAATATATCGGATTAGTGTTTGGAATCTTTGGACTTCTTGCGTACCTGCAGGTATCGCAGTTGAAAACAAAGGTGAATGAATTAGAAAGCCAGCTGGCAAAAATACAGGGTACTTCTTACCATGATGACAGGCTGGCACTTAAATCTGCTGCCAGGAAATATATCGGAGAAACTGTTCAAATCAAGCTAAAGGAAGATTATATGGATGCGGATATTGTGAACTACGGCAATACTAAGCACGGATCCAATATCATACTGGACGTAGATGAAGACTGGTTATTGATTCAGATTAATGGTCCCAAAGGAAGTAAAGAAAAACTCATTCGGCTTGAAGCTATTCAAAATATTACCATTAAAAATTAAATACAACATGGGGCTGTTACGAAATATTTCATTTCGTAGCAGCCCCATATCTCGTTTTACTGCATATTGATATTGTTGGATGCGATATCCTTTTTGAAGTGTTCGTTTACATCCGGATATGCCGACAACATCGGTTCTACATCGATTCCCTTTTTGCGGTCAAAATAATTCTTTGTGATCTTACCTACAAGTGACTGAAGCGCAATCAAGCAGATTAAGTTCGGTACAGCCATCAAGCCATTGAATGTATCATCAATTGCCCATACCAAATCACTTTTGATGGTTGCCGATGCGGCAATCAAAAGAACATATACAACTTTAAAGATTGCCACTGTTCTTCTGCGGTTTTCTTTCGTCATCCAGTCACAGCAGAAATCAATTGCCTTCTCTCCGTAATAAGACCATGCCAGGATCGTCGTAAAGGCAAATAACGGAAGAATGACACTGAAGGTAATCGTTCCGAATACGCCGAAATTCTGTGAGAACATGCCCATTGACATTAAGCTGTCTTCCATCTTTCCGGATAATGCGGCAACATCATTTGTCGTTAAGAACATAAATGCTGTCAAAGTACAGATAATAAAGGTATCAAAGAATACTTCAAATACACCCCAAAGTCCCTGTTTCACCGGTTCTCTTGTCTCGGATGCAGAGTGCGCAATTACCGAAGATCCTAAACCTGCTTCGTTGGAGAATACACCGCGGGCCATACCTTTTTTAATAACCTGAGAGAAGGAATAACCTAAGATTCCTCCGCCGGCTGCCTGGAAGCTGAATGCCTTAGAGAAAATCAATCCAATAGCTCCCGGTAATCTATCTACATGCATAATAATCGCGATAACGGATAAAATGATAAACAATAAAGACATAAACGGTACTAACAATGATGCCGTGCGTCCGATGCGCTTAATACCACCGATAACAATAATGGCAGTAATCAGAGCAACAATGCAGCCAATCGCAAGACGCAATCCTTCGTTGGAAAGGGTTACTCCTAAACCGGTTAATGCCTCCGCGAGTGTTCCTGAAATCTTATTGGTCTGTACACCGCTCATTCCGATTGCCGCAAACACACAGAATATCGCAGCTAAGTAAGCCAGCCATTTCTGTTTCATACCATAGGCGATATAGTAAAATGAACCACCGGATAAGTTTCCATCTTCATCCTTCTTACGGAAATATAAACCCAATACGTTTTCGGAATAGTTTGTCACCATTCCAAAGAAGGCAGAAATCCACATCCAGAATACGGCACCCGGACCACCGGTTAAGATGGCAGATACAACACCGATAATATTACCGGTACCTACGGTTCCGGATATAGCGGTTGCGAATGCTTCAAATTGGGAAATGGATTGAACACTGTCCTGCTGGTCCGATTTCTTTTTTCCCAATCCTTTAATCGTTGGAATAATAGTTGTGTTTAGTGATTCTTTAAAGTGTGTAATCTGCAGAAAATTAGTTCGAATGGATAGAATCAGACCGGTTCCCAGAATCAAAATAATGACCGGCCAGCCCCATACAATGCCATTCAAAACGTTGTTGATTTCTTCAATCGTGTTAATAATGTTAGTCCACATATTTCCTCCCATTAGAAAGAGCCTGTAATACTACAGGCTCCGAAGAATCATACAAAAGACATTTAAAAAATTTAATTCTGTCTCCGTCCTTTTGCCTGAGAGATTACGGTATTACCCGCTTGCACCTTCGGCATCCATTCAAGGAATTCTCCGGAGTATTGTCCACATACAGTCTTCTTTTTTCCTGAGCGTTTTACACCTTCGGCGATGTTTCCATCCTTTTCCTGCATGCTTCAACCAATACAGATTCATTTTATTAAGCGATATGAATAATAACACATTTTAAGCATTATCACAACTATTGGGACAATAAATCTCACTTAATTCATAAGTGCCATAATTCGCTCAACATCCGTAGAGTGAATCACTTCAACACCATCCGATACATTGACCTCTTTGTCTGTAACAACCACATCGGCCTTAGAAATATCATCTACTTTTTCTTTTGCCATCAAAGAGAAAAAGTCGTAGAGATTCATTACCGAAATCACATCGAAATAGGATTTCAGATAGTTCATGGCCGTTGTTCCTGCCACATTGACATTAGAGTCACGTCCGATATTGAGCCATATGAATTCACGATTCAGTAAATCAATCGCAAACAAGTACGCAAACCGACTGTCACAGTTGATGGTAAAAGAAGTCTTTACCGTTTTCGGTTCAAATATTTCCCCGGAGTCTTCAGTATCACGAAGCATATATCCGGCCGTGCAGACACATTCACTGAAAGGCTTGGTCGAATACACATTGTCACAGAAAACCAAATGCGTAATTTCCGGATATTTCCTCTTAAATTTTGGAATATCAATGTCAAAATATTCCGAACCTCCATTAAATCCGGATGTCTCATCCCCGGAATAAATAATCACATCAGATTGTTTGCGCCACATCGATCTCCAGGAAAACTCTTTTTGTGAGCCATCTTCACAAAGGCCCAAAACTGATAAATCGATATCGTTGACTTTTTCCCAATAGGTAAATGCTCGAATCTTTTTCCCTTCCGGAATGGACAAATGACTTCCTTTAGGCAGAATGCCGTATCCGGATGAGGATGTACCTTCCTGTATCGGAAGGGCAATATTTTTCATATCCGGATCAATATACACTTTGTTTAATCTATCGGCATACACCTTTTCAAGATTGTTCTTGATAAGATTCATTAAAAGCTCCACCCGATCGGAAGAAAGTACCGATTTCCGCTTAGCGCTTTCTTCTTCACTTTCCACATGAATGGTCATCATATTGTGGCGGACAAATTGAAATGTTCTTCTTCCGGTATCATAGGAGGCATACATCATCAACAGCTGCAGAAGAATAATGCCGTTGGTAGTCTCCATCTGATCAAAGACATAATTCAATTCTTCTGTAGTTTCGCAGCGGCTGACAATATAATTCAAATGGCGCAATACAGCCCCACTTCCCTTGCCCTGTTTTAAGATAGAAGCAGCTTCTCGAATGTCCTTTGAAGCCATTGCCTTTTCAAATTCAGAATAAACCGAAAGGTTTTCTTTTCCCCGGATAATATCCACAAATTGTCGGGAGATATCATCGAATGGACGATAGTGGATATGATGGATCAAGCCATTCCAAACTGCTTTTTTCTCGCAGCACTCTTTGATGTTGCAGCTGTCCAGATGAAAGAGTTCATTGATCACTGCGGTAATAAACTTACGGTCCTGATTCTTTAAGTTCAGCTTCTTGATGTTTCGGTTGTGGTACTCCAAATAATTCAATTCGTCCACCAACTTGATCACATCCGACATCGTAATAAACTCGGTATATTTGACATTTCTAAATTCGAGTAACAGTTTCAGTGCTGTATTTTTAGAAGCACAGTTATGAATCGTATAGGAATACTCTTTGATATACTCAGAAACAAATTGAAACTGACCGTCGCTTAGCGGCCTGGTGCTTTTCAAAAGGTTTTCGGTATACTCTGCCAGTTTTTCTACGGCATCCGTTTCACTAAGTACTCTAAAATCTTTGATGTCTGTATCTTCATGAAACGCTTCTCTTTCAACCAGCTCTTCAAACTCGGAATGACCGGCTTCAGAAAAATCACCCATTCCATAAGTTCTTGCGTAGTGAATCAATTGATCAAAAAGAAGCTGGTCTTGGGATAACTCTCGAACGCTTTGCGGAAAACCGCGATAAAAAGGAGCAGGGACATCCTTTCCGAGCCTATCCGCACTGTAAGATATCATCTTTTTGGTAAGAAGATTATGCCCGGATACGATTCTTATCCCTAAAAGCTTGGCAAGGGCATATTGAACTTCTAATGCGTTTTCGCTTTTCTTTGAATCGTTTACAAGAATATTATGATTAAACAGATAGTCTTTAAATATAGATTTCATACCGCTTCTCTCCTTTCAAAAAAAGATCCACGATATCACGGCACTATTTATTCCTTAGACTAGAAGATGAAGTAAGCACCGTTAGCTGTGGATCCTGATTTTATGGCGATATCATTGAATTATTTCTGGACTTTATTCGAAGTAAATCCAATTAGCTGCCAATTAATATATAAAAAATTGTATCATTTTTTGATGTGTATTTAAACCTATATTATTTAACTCATATGTGAAATCAATCCAATAATAAACATGTGGACCGGATAATACCAATAAAAGAACTTGCCCAGCCATGTCGCTTTTCCGCGTTCACCGTTATATAACGACAACAGCGGAACAGTAAACCAGCAGGCCATGTGGACCATTCCGTAAATATGGCTGTTGAAGATAAAGAAGGCCACCGCATAACAGGTCGTAACAGCCATAAGCCATACCATCTGTTTATAGAAATTACCATGACTTCTTCCCACCATCAATATCGCAAGCGGTGCTGCACAGCTCCAATCGGATGTAACCGTTAAAATACAGCCAATCACCGTAATGATAACCTTTAATAAAGGATTCAATGAATCCGTATCCCAAACCTTCAAAAAGATCAATCCCCACATCAAAGGCCAGGCAATGCTGGTGGCATTGAACATTAGATTCTCTAAAGGATTAAAACTTTGGTGTGCAAAATAACAGAAGGCAAAATGACTGACTACCGCAAGCAATGCCATTCGTCTTAAATACTTTTTGAAATCATGTGTATGATGATATCCTTCTGCCACAAAGAACAACATGATTGGTGCTGTTAAGCGTCCGATGCAGTGTAAGAAGATCTGTATCGGTACCTCAGCCTGAACATAAGTATCAATACCCATCCACGCCAGATGGTCAATGGTCATGGCAATGATCGCAATGACTTTAAGGGCATTGCCGCTAAGTCCGAATTTCTTTACAGGTGTTATCTCACTTTGCGTCATAGAAACCTCCTATATATCAAATTATTTCACCATAAATCCAACATTCCCTGTTCAATGGTTCTTTTATGGGGATGATAATCGATTGCGTTTTCTACTTCTCCCAGCATTTTCATCATCGAATGGCGGTGACTGTATTTACTTTCCCAATTATCAATCAATTTTTCTACAACTTCTCTTCCTTTTGGCAGCTTTTCCATCTTTAATAAACAGTCTTTGATCTGTTCATATATGCGCTTATTCCCTTTCTGACCGACCAATTGGTGTACCAATTTGGTATAGATGCGTAAAAATTGTTCAGGATACCGGTCCATCAGTTTTAAGCTGTACGCATCTATTATATCCTTGGATGTATGCTCCAAAACTGTCAACAGTCCATCATCCGTTAATTGATCACCAAACAGTTTTATTCCGGTATTCGGGAATCTTTGAATATACGATATCATGAATTGGATCCACTTTTCATCACTTGAGATTCTTTGGAGTTCATCCATTAAGCTTCTATTAAGGATTTCTCTTTCGAGTAGAATATCTTCTAAGATTTCCCTTTCTTTATCCATATCCCCTGTCTTTTGATAAAGTTTAAGCAAAGTATCTTCCCATTTCATTCCGGTTGGAGTTGTGATTTCCTTTTTACGATAGTATTCTACCAGATTGACTGCTTCCTTATAGTCTTCTCTTTCCACCAACAAATCCAGCCTTCTTTTTTTCACCTCATTGATATGATCATGTTCTTCCAGCCACTTTTCATATTCATCCAAGCCTAAATGACAGCCCTCTAAACAATTTCTATATGCATTTAATGTGCCCCATAGATAATTGACATCCTCCGGATTTTCCAGTTCCTTTCGAATTTCATCTAACTGTATCATCAAATATTTCGGATCATCAAATGAATTGTAATAAATATATGGAATACTCTCACCGCATATTAATTCTTTTTCCCTTGGCAGCATTTTGACAAACCATGCATACATTACATCCTTTTCATGCTCTGAAGCACGATGAATGATGAGATCCCAATTTTTTTCCAACATGAATGCGAGATCATACTGTTCGGATTCATCTTCCATTTGAATATCATTCAACATCATAAAGGCAGTCTTCACGGTTTCAAATGCGACCATAACCTCTTCTTTTCGAATAAGGTACGATACCATATTACATACGATTACTTCAAATTTGTCGGCATAAAGAAAAATTAAATCATCCGGTATGAAGTTTTTCTCATCAGCCAGCCTGTCATTCAGTTGATTGATTTCCAATTTTAGAACAGTTGGATAGAAATCATAATAATCCATTGAATTTCTTTTTGTGAGTTCCAACAGATAAGCAGCCTCATGCCGGCAATAGCCGATGTTTTGTGCAGTATCACAGGTACACTCCATATCAATGATTGTTTTATGGCCGGGTGTAATGGTTACAGAATAATCTTCACCATCCCGTACAACCGCAGTAAAACGATTTCCTTTTCTTTTAATATAATGAATCGAATTTTTTTGAAAACATTCCTTTCCTTCATCAAACTCGGAAGAATTCAAAAACTCTTTCCACATCTCGTTCATACATATCCCCTTCAAAAAAGACAGCTTAGCTGTCTACTTCACAAATTCGTATAATTTCTTTTCAATCACAGGTGTCCACCATAATAGATAACCGGCCTGTGTTGGGTGAACAGGATCTGCCATATATAATTCACGTTTGTCATCTGTGATGTCATTTAATTTTTCATCATTCCAGAGATCAATAATCTCAATACCCCATTTCTCCTTTAATGTATACAACATCTTTACCATGTTATCATACATTTCCAGCATATTTTGCGGTACTTCTCTGCCAAAGCCGGCGCTGGTATAGAAGATAACCGGACAGTTCCATGTATCCTTGGCATACTTAATAATAAACTCGGTTGCTCCTGCGATAGTGGATGTATCAAAGTTTTCTTTTTCATCGGTGATCGTACCCATCGGCAGGTTTTTATGCATATCATTGGTAGATAACTGGCATACAAAGGCGTCAAACTTTTCATCTTTATCGATATTATTGAGCATTCTCTGTACATACGATTTTTCACCGTTATCAACAAGTGTTGTTCCGCTTACTGCTTCCTTCACAAACGTACATCCATTCCGTTTGGCGATATATTCTACAAAAGATACTTCCAAAGACCGGAAACCAAATGTTACGGAAGAGCCAAGAAATGCCAGATGTTTACCCTTTAAAGGACTGTCCGGTAATACATCAACATTTTCTAAATGATACTTCTCATCATTGCCGGCTAACTTGCTTACCGGATCTTCTTCTTTAGGCTCTTCTTTCTTATTTTGATTATTGTAGTGATGAATGGCAGCACCAATTCCGGCTGTCAATAATATAAGTGCACTCTTTTTCATATCTTTTTCCTCTTTTACTTTTATCTATTGTAGCACTACTTAATCTTTTTTTGTTAAGAAGGAAAATCGCTGTACCAAAATCAAAAAGAATAATTGAAACTCTTTTATTGTGTTCTATAATGAAATTGATGAAAAAACATAAACAGAATATAAAATGGGGCCGTGTTGCGATTTTAGCCGGGGCGGCATTATTAATTCTGTTTGGTTTAGTGTTAGGAATCCGTTTGATTTTGGGAAGATTCTCCCAAAGCTCAAATCAAACCACCTCATCACAAACCCAGCAGGAAACAACTTCACAGTCAAACCAAAACCAATCCGAATCCAGGGAGGAAAATAAAAAAGAGGAAACGGAAAAGAAGGAAGCGGAAAAGAAAGAAGAGAAAAAAGACGATTCCGTTAAAAAGAAACTCGAGTCCATGAGCCTGGAGGAGAAAGTTGCTCAGATGATCATGGTTTCACCGGAACAGATTACCTTTACTGAAAATTTCATTGTCAATTATGATGAGACCGTGCAAAATGCACTCAATACCTATCCGGTTGGAGGCATCATTCTATTTTCTAACAACGTTTATGATTTGGAGCAGGTCAATTCCCTTCTGACAAATACTTATACTTACAACAACGAAGTAAATAAAGTACCTTTACTTTTGGCCATTGATGAAGAAGGCGGAGAGGTTTCCCGTCTGGCACCAACCGGTGCTATGACACCGTTTTCGCCGATGTATTACTATAAAGACGAAGGAGAAGAAGTTGCCAAATCCAATGCAGCTACGATCGCATCGGATTTGAAACAATTTGGCTTTAACACCGACTTTGCACCGGTAGCGGATACCTGGTCCAATCCAAATAACACCGTCATCGCCACAAGAGCTTACAGCGATGACTATAATCAGGCTTCGATTCTTGTGAAAGCTGCCGTACAGGGCTTCAAGGATGAAAACATTATCTGTACTTTAAAGCATTTCCCGGGACATGGGGATACCGTAGAAGATTCCCATTACAGCTCTGCATATTCCTACAAAACATTAGAAGAGCTGCAGGCCGGTGAATTCTTACCGTTTATTGCCGGTATTGAAGGCGGTGCCGATATGGTGATGACAGGGCATATCATCCTGCCTGAGCTGGATGGAGCCTACCCTGCCAGTCTTTCTCCTACCATTATCAATATCTTACGAAATGATTTAAAATTTGATGGTGTGATCATCACGGATGATTTATGTATGGATTCCATCAATACGGTTTATACCGTAGAAGATGCAGCCGTGCAGGCGGTATTAGCCGGTAATGATATGTTGTTAAGACCGGCAGATGTCGATGTGGCAAAAAATGCGATCATAGCTGCCGTAGAAAACGGTGCAATCACAGAAGAAAGAATCGATGAATCCGTAACCCGAATCCTTACAATGAAACATGAACACGGCATGTTCTAGGCAGAAGTAATTCTGCCTTTTTATATATGAAAAAAGCTTCACGCAATGTGAAGCTATCTATGGTGACATTCCGGTGAATATTCATTTAGAGTCGCAAAGCTGTATCCCTGACTTTGATAATATTCAATAATCGAAGGAAGCGCTTCGGCTGTCGTTTCCTTACCAAAGGTATCGTGCATCAAGATCACAACGGAATCTCCTGTTCCCAGACAGGCATTTTCAATAATGATGGAAGGATCCACTCCGATATCTGAAGCGTCCTGGGAATCGACATTCCAATCGAAGTAATAATATCCCTGATCACTGACCGTTTGTATGAGTTCTGTCATAATTCCATAGGAATAATTATCGCTGATGGTATTGGAGGAACCACCCGGAAAGCGGATCACATTTGAACGATAACCGATTAACTCTTCCACCATATTGCTGACCATATTTAAATCTTCAAAGTAATTATCAACCGAAGAATATACATAACTAAACTCATGTGTATAGGTATGCAGTCCGATTTGATGCCCGGCTTTATACGCTTTGACAATATAATCGTTATATTCCTGTCCGTTTCCGGTCACAAAGAAAGTTGCCTTCACATTATATGTATCCAGAATATCTAAAATTGTCGGTGTGACATTACTTGGGCCGTCATCAAAGGTCAAATATACTACCTTATCGGCGGTATACTCTGTTCCTGCCTGCTCGATTGTTAAGGTTACGGTTTTGCTGCTTTCATTTCCTGAGATATCTGTTGCGACATATATAACCTCATATTCTCCCGGTGTATTATAGTCAACCTTGGAGTCATCCACTGTAATTTCCGGTTTAGAATCCATATCGTCTTCAACCTCTACACCCGTCTGCCAATTGACCGTTTCACCCGGGCGTATGTTTATATCCTTTGTTCCGGATATCTTTGGAGCTGTCTTATCTTCGATACGGGTTAATTCCGCTTCTTGCTCGGTTGTATTATTATGAGCATCCGCTGCCACAATCACAACGGTTTGTTTTCCGGATTTTTTTGTAGGTTCTTCTTTAAAGGAAAAGGTCACCTGGGATGCATCCTTGCACTCCTTGACAAACTGCTTCGGTTTGACTTCCTGCTTTGTATCTGTTTCTATTGATTTTACCGTGAGTTCCGGCGGCGTTGTATCCACGACCTCATACGTGATCGTTTTGGATTGAGAACGGCATTTCAAAGTCACAGGATATGTTCCGGTTTTGGATGTATCTACTGTTCCCTCTACCGTCACATCATCCGCATCTGCCAGAAATGAAAATAATATTTCATCCTTAGGATTGACACTCTCACCGGCTAATTCCACTTCTTTATGATCTCCACGCAGCATTAATGGATGCGTATAAAAATAGACAAAAACCCCCAGTATACCCAATAGTGGTAAAAGTAAAATAAGTAACCTTACAATACTTACTCTTCGTCTCATAATATCCCCCGTTTGAATCCCCTAACTGTTATAATTATTATAGCTGAAATTTAATTGTTATAAACTTTAATGTGAAAGGAAATTACTATTTTTATGTTGTTAACAATGTTAGGAACAGGGCATGCGATGGTCACAAATTGTTTCAATACCTGTTTTACCTTAAAAAAGAACAATGAATACTTCTTAGTGGATAGCGGTGGAGGAAATGGTTTGTTGAGACAGATGAAAAAAGCCAACATAAATCCAAACGAAATATCCGCTGTATTTATCTCTCATAAACACGTGGATCATATCACCGGATGTCTATGGCTTTTCCGTATCTTTATACAAAATGCGGCAAGAGGAAAACTAAATCATCCTATTACCTTTTATTCCCATTTTGAGATTATCGAGTTTCTGCAGAAGACGATTCATTTCTTATTTGATGATTATGACTTAATTGACAAAACAATTCGCTTTGTATCCGTGAAAGATAAAGAAACAATAACGATTTTAAACTGCCCTGTCACCTTCTTTGACATTCATGCCCAAAAAGTAAAACAGTATGGATTTAAGATGAACATCAATGATGACACTTCTTTGGTGTTTGCCGGGGATGAATCATTAAATGAAAGCGAATATCCATATATTGAAAACTGTACATGGCTTTTAACGGAAGCATTCTGCATGCATAAAGATGCAGATATTTTCCATCCGTACCGTATTGGTCATTCCACTGTAAAAACCGCTTCTGAAACAGCTGAAAAGTTAAATGTGCATAATCTTGTTCTCTACCATACAGAGGATAGTGATTTAAAAAATCGCAAGAATAATTACATAAATGAAGGAAAACGGTATTTTTCCGGTAATATTTTTGTTCCGGATGACTTAGATCAGATTAAATTATGATATAATGACTGGCGTGGGAGCTGATACATATGAAACAGATAGATAAGAATATATTTTTCAGAAGCGGCTTAGCTTTAATTGCGATTACATTATTTATTCGAAGAGTCGTTGATGTTCCATCGTGGCTTGTCTGGGGAGGTATCATCATTGGTTTTGTATTGTTTGCGATGTTCTTTGTGTTCGACAAGGAAGAATCCATGAAACCAAAACCAAAGGCCATTGCCCGTAAGGAACGCCAGGAAAGAGAACGCCAGAAACAGGAAAAAGAAGCTGAAAAACAGGCAAAAAAGAACAAAAAATAATGGGTATAAGATGCATCTTATACCCATATTTTTATTCCTTAGTTTCATCAATCCTTGTTAAGGCATCGATAATTCTCTGCTGCAGATCCTGCTGCTGGGAAGCTGTTAAATATTGTGATGTACGAATAACACATGTACCAACCACGATATGCGAACCGGATACAAATACCGTATTATCGAATGCCCCTAAATAGACATCGCGCTTTTGGGCATCTTCAACGGTCTTGTATACTTCCACACTTCCTCCGCAATCGGTTCCCTTATCAATTAAAGTATCTCCATACACCTTACTCTGGTCAACGGCCGAGTCCATAAAGTAAACCTGTGAAGTATAACCTCCGGCTTTATTGAGATTTCCGTTAGGATCATTGTCTTCTGTTACTGCAGAAATTTCCTTGATGGATTCCACTTCGTTCAGTCTTGAAATAATAAAATCCTGCGTTGGCGCATTTAATTGATCAAATTGCAGTACGCTTTGTTCTAGATGTTGTTTCTTTGTCTTAATATCTTCAATGGTATCGGAATAATCAATCTTCTTTAGTTCCTTTTTCACCAAGTCATTGATTTCTTTTTCGGTATCCGGCATTTTTGGGATTTCAACAATTTCATCTTCCGCTTTTTTTACCGCTTCTTCTAAATCAGTAAGATCCGTTTCCATTAGCGGAGTAGGATCTTTATCAAGATAGGCATTTACTTCTTCAATCAGACCGGTTAATTCTGTCTGCTGTTTTTCAATTCTTGTCTTTTCTGTATTATAGGATTCTTTGGCCGCTTTCATTTGGGCAGACTCACATCCTGTCATACAAAAAAATAAACATGACATTATAATCACAGAAAGTATTCTTTTCATCATCTATCAATCTCCCTATTGTCACAGTATTTACATCATTTTTCTTGTTTATTCTATATTTTCCGTAACGGGAAATCAATGTTTCTTTAAAGCCACTGAAAAATGATCTTCCTATTTGTTTATTTTCCCGCTATAAAGAAAAGTCTTGGCATCTTTAAAAGCACATGGCCATCCGCCTGTACCGGAAAGTCCTGACGTATCTCTTCTAACAATTCTTTTAGAAATATCGATTTTTGATCTTCGTTTAAGTAATCAAGATACGGTCTTAACCCGCTTCCTTTATACCACTCAATAACTGCTTCTTGAGAAGGGACAATGTGGTAATAGTGCGTTTCCCACATGGTGATATCGGCTGTTAACCCGGATAGAATATCAAAGGTCTCATTAGGGAGACGATTATGAAAATTGCGTATTCCCCTTAAATCGTTCCAGCTCTTTTCAACCAGGCGGTCCAATGATTTATAAAACGGTGCCATCTGCACCAGCGGCATCTGTACCGCAAAAAGCCCGCCCTCGTTTACGTGTTCCATCAATACGGGAAGTAAGCTTTCATGATTAGGGATCCATTGCAGACAGGCATTCGAGAACAATAAATCATACTTTCCAAACGAATCCAGTTCATCGGGTACCAGACACTTTCTAAATTCAATTTCCGGATATTTCTGTTTGGCAGTTTCCAGCATATTGTCCGAGCTGTCAATTCCGATGATCTCTGCTTGCGAAAACGCCTTTTTTAATTCAATCGTGCTGTTACCCGGTCCACATCCAATATCCAAAATGGTCTTTGGATCTATATCAATTCGATGGATTAAATCAATTGTCGGCTGGGTTCGCTCCTTTTCAAATTTTATATATTGACTTGAATTCCAATCACTCATATGATTAACCTCTTATTTTTCACAATAGCCGCACTCAGAGCACCCGTTACAAAGGATCCGGAAGGAACACTCTTCACATTTTTTCGCATAATGAGGGACATACAGCTTTTCTGTCGGAATCGGATTTCCAAAGCTGTCTACCAGTTTAAAATCCATCGGTTTACCTTGATAGGTCATCCCTGACTTATACGCCTGCAAATTTTGTATCTGCTTATTAGGAATCTTATAAGTAGTGCCATCTTTAATAAAGGTTGTTCCTGTCTCCATAAAGCAGAATGTGATATCCCTTTTTACACATTGATCTCTTAAGTGTTTTACCCATTCAAAGTCACAAGGCCGGCTCCCACCGTAATTTTCACCACCGCAGGCAACCTGTTCAATTTGACCGCTATCCAGATACTTTTCAATACTTACCTCACCTAACATTGGGGCAAAATGCAATCCTTTATGTTTAAACGGAAGTTCAAGAAGAATAGGTATTCTTTCATCCGCGCGAGTCTGGTTTTCACAGGTGACATTAAGAAAAATATGATCCCATCCATTTCCCCAGTCATCGGGAAGACATTCTCTTACTCTTTGCGGCCTTTTTGTCAGCAGCAAAAACTTAACATCCCTTCTTTGAGACATGATTTCCCAGGCTTCCGGACGCCACGCATCTGCCTCCTCCAGAAAAAAGTCGGATGTCATGCAGACACTAATCATTTCCCCGCTCTGTATCTTATATTGCCCATTTCTGTATTTTGACAACGGATACTTAAAACCTGTTTTTGTCTTATATATGTCAGCTCCGCTTTTGCCCCGCATCCCGTCAAGGTAATACACGTAACAATTCTGACAGCCTTCGCTGCATTTTTTACATCCATGCCATGGATTCCAATTTGCGTGCATTGCCATCGCTCATTCATCCTTCCATTCAACAAGCTTATTATAACCAAAAAAGAGCAACTATTCAGTTGCTCCGTATAATTTATAGTAATCATCAATTCGCTGTTTTAATTCAGGTTCTAATGCATCCTTGGATTCTAAATATTCAACAACTTCCGGCATGGATACAATCGCAGCTGTCGGGAAACCATAGATTTCAGAAACCTCTTTTAAAGCTGTCTTATTGCCCTTGCCCTTTTCGTTACGGTTTAATGAAACCATCAATCCAACGATTTCAACATCGGCAGCAGAGCGTACCTTTGGTACGGTTTCTTCCATTGATTTACCGGATGTTGTAACATCTTCAATCATCACAACACGGTCGCCATCCTGTAATTTATAACCTAAGAAGCTTCCTTTATCAGCACCATGATCCTTTTCTTCTTTACGGTCGGAACAATAACGAACTTCCATACCGAATAGATCATACAATGCGATTGCAGTAACAACTGCCAATGGAATTCCTTTATAGGCAGGACCAAATAACACGTTAAAATCTTTTCCGTATTGGTCTACGATAGCCTTGGCATAGTATTCGCCAAGTCTCTTTAACTGATATCCGGTTACATAACCGCCGGCATTCATAAAGAACGGAGATTTTCTACCTGACTTTAATGTGAAATCACCAAATTTTAATACTTTTGATTCCAACATGAAATCGATAAACTCTTTTTTATATGCTTCCATTATGCCATCATCCCTTCAATTAATTCATAAGTCTTTACAGGATCTTCACTCTTGGTGATAGAGCGTCCTACAACGATATAATCACAGCCCTGTTCTTTGGCATAAGCCGGTGTTGCGACACGTTTCTGGTCATCCACAGAATCATCTGCCAAAC
>CACYBS010000295.1 GCA_902772725.1 Erysipelothrix rhusiopathiae | reverse complement strand
TAGCTTATGAGAAAAACAACGGTTTCCAGCAACGTGGATGATAAAATGCCGAGCAATAACCATAAACCATAATTAAAGAGATTCACAAGTAAAGCAGTTAGCCCATACTCGTGAATCTCTTTATCTTCGATTGAAATGATGCCTTCAGTGACTAAAGCGTTCGCATAGAAAGCTGATATCTGTTTCAGCATTACTTACTCTCCCAATAGAAAAGGTTGTTTTTATCAATAGAAGGATCTGCTGTAGCTTTTATTGGGAGAGCAACCTTTGCAACAAATGTACTGCCAGAGGCCTCAAATGTTGAAAATCCATTGTTTTTCTCCAAAATGCCTTCAATGATCTTTATCCCTAGCCCATGAATGCCATCTGTTTTTGAAGAACCGTTTTTAGATATCAGTTCAGGGCTGCAGGAGTTCTGAAGCTCCATAATAAAATGCCCGTGGTCAACATAAGAAGTAAAAACAATGCTCGTTTTTTCGTTTGAAACTCGTTCACAACCTTCAATGGCATTTTCCCAAAGATTTCCTACAACACTGCATAGGTCAACGGACACATCTTCATTTAGGACGGGAACCTGAATCTCAAGAGAAACATGAATTCCTTTTGACACGGCTTCGTTTGCATAATCACCTATGAGACTGTCAAAAAGAAGATTGCCTGTGTCTACCGGTACTGGACGCTTATTTGTAAGTCCGCTGATTTCTTTCACATAACTGATAACAGAGATGTCATTTGCATCTTGTGCGAGATCTAGAATCGCACGAAAATGCTTCTTGGCATCATGTTCCCTTTTTTCAATATTAGAAGAATACTCCTGAAGCGATCTTAAATGTCTTCTTTCGGAATTCATACGTTGTATGATCAGAGCATTTTCACGGATTATTCGGTCACGGTTATTAAGAGAAATAAAAAGGTAAATGTAAACCGCGTTGATAGCACAGAATAGAAATGTCGTGAAGAGAAGATAGTTGGCTGAAACATGATCCTTGGCAAATAGGCGAGCAAGCATCATTAAAGCTATCCAACTGAATATGGGACACAGCAACAGAAGAAGGGATTGTGAGGCGGGATAGGATATCAGTAATTGCTTTTTTCTTAACCAGAACACGATCAATGCAAGTATTGAACGGGTAATGATCATCAAGAAAAGGCGAACAGGGCCTTGCTCATAAATGATTGTGCTTGGGACATCCTTAAGAATGCGAAGGGCTATGTCGCAGTTGAGCATGTCAACTCCGAAAAAAAGGATAGGAGTAAAAACTGTCCAGAAGATCTTTGTCGCTAATGATCCGTCAGTAAGAAAGACCGTAAATATGAGCAATAAGATGGACAATAATATGTACAGCTGAACCAATGAAGTGAAATAGATATTTCCAAGAGAACACATTCCAGTAAAGATAAGCGTATATACTATCCATCTCCATTTACCCTCATATTTCATGGATAAAGAAGAGGTAACAAGGCGCAACAACAAAAAACTGTCAACAAAGTTACTCATTAATTCAATGATTTGCCAAAGTAACGTTTGCGTCATTTTTATGTTATCTCCTTCTGTTAAAGAGTTGTTTTTTTATGGCATCTTTATATACACGTCCTATTGGAATGGGTTCCTCATTTGGACCAACAAAAAGATTGTTACTTGATAAGGCAGTAACGTATTCAACGTTGACAATATAGCTTTTATGACAACGAACCAAAGACGTTCCAGGCAATTGCGGTTCAAAAGAGTTTAATGGCACGACATAGGTTTCAACTTTATCCAGTAAATGAATTTCCAGAGACTTTCTGAAGATAGTGATATATAAAATTGAGGAAGTAGAAATAAATCGATGGTTCCCGCCGATTGACACCCAAACGGTTTTTGAGCTATAGTCACCAATTCTTCTAAAAATGTCATCAAGCAATGAGAATACTTTTTCATGACTCAAAGGTTTTAAAAGATAAGAGATCGCACGCGTAGAGTAGCCTTCGATAGCATATTTTTCATAGTTGCTAACGAAAGCAATAGCAGCGTCGCTTCCGGCATTTCTCAAAGATTTTGCAAAGCCTATACCATTTGCAGAACCTATTTCGATATCCAGAATGATCAGATCATATGGAATAAGAGATGTGACCTCAACGTCCTTGAGGTCATTTTTAATTTGCAGATTTACCTCCTGTCGATTCTGGTGTTCCCAATCTCGAATGATATACTCAAGTGTTTGAGTGATCTTAGGATCGTCATCTGCAATAAATACGTTTAGTTTCATAAATGAATTATATCAGATAAAAAGAGCAAATATGTCGTTTGTACCATAAAACGTGTCGTTTGTGCTGCCAAGCGAAACGCAAGAAGAAAAATGCTATATGATGGAATTAACAAAATACAGAAAAAAGGTGGGATAGGGATATCTTTTTCACCAAGTGCAAAAGTAGATACGTTAGGCGCGAAAACGTATAACGTTACATCCAGCGGCTCGGCTACGCCCTTTTAATAAACGAGAGTAAAGAATGATATTGATTGTTGAAAAGATAGTCTTAGTTTTAGGCGATTTCTCTCTTTTATTATGGTTAACTTTTTATGCTGTCTTGCTAAACTCAATAATTAAAAGTCAAGGCTCTAAAAGAGTATCAGATCTTCAGAAAATCATACTTTTAGTGAGTTTAGAGTGGTTGGTTAAGACAGTTATTCAATTAGTCCCCTCTGCTGATAGTATAATCACTCCTTCAACAAGAACAGCAGTGAGCATAATTGTTTGTGGTTCAACGGTATGGATATTAGGGATAGTATTTACGTATAACAAAGCATCGAAGGACACAAATAATGATCTAGAGAATATGATATTATGCGTTTTGAATGGAGTGTTTTTGGTCATGTGGATTTTTAGTGTGCTTTTGTGAGTAACTACGTATTTATAACTTTGGCAATTACCATTTGGTAAACTGAAGTAGGACTCTGATGGGAAGTAGGACTCTGATGGTTAGAAAAGGAATTATATTATTTCTTGTTGCTATTCTGTTTTCAGGGTGTTTACATGAAAAGCCTTCCGATAAAACTGTCTATGGCCTAGAAGATCAGATAGTTTACTTGGGGGGCTTGAATTCTTCTGTATCCTCTGTGACAGAGAACGGAATGTATGAAATTAGGTATTGGCCACTATCCATGTACGAAAATGAGGCTCCAGGGATAGTTTATGCAAATATCTTGTATACAGAT
>CACYBS010000294.1 GCA_902772725.1 Erysipelothrix rhusiopathiae | reverse complement strand
CTACAGTGTGTTTGGCTATAGCTCCGATGAGTATATTGGCAGAAGAAACAGAAGGAACAGACTATTCTTATCTTGAAGATATGTCTGTGAAAGAATTGAAAGAACTGAGAGATGCTATTAATAAGATTTTAGGAGATGACGGTGGAACAACTGAAGAAGATATAGCTGCTAAACATCCAGAATGGGATGAGTTAGACGCAGAATCTGATCCATATGCAACGGCGATTATACTTGCAGAAGCTGTCAAAGAGTCTTTATATGATCGAAATAGTTTTCAATTAAACAAAGTTATTTATTATGCACCAGATGATGATGTTCAGTGGTATCTTTTGAAATACTCCGGTAAGAATAAACTTGGTGGTGTAACAGAGTCAGGAATACTCTTCAAAATGAAAAACGGTAAGTTGGAAGATTACCTTGACCGAAATGCGAACAATTTCGTAAGAAATAAAAATAGTAATTTGTATGTATCTTTAGCAGATGGGGGGAAAGGAGAAAAGTTAGACTATCGCTTTATAGAATACAACATGGAGTGATTCTATTATGTGATAGGATCTCATGAGTTGTGTTTAGAGTTAACTATATACGATTGGGTTCCTGGCTATTCGTTATGGATGGTCAGGAATTTTTTATGCTAAAATCGACTCCTTCTTATTTTGAATTAAATATTGTTTTAACTATAATTAATTGTTAATACCATAAATAATTAATTTCCAATTTTCAATACGATAGGCATCTATTTTGTTGAGGTTATTAACTCCAAACAAATACATGGAAAATGCTGTCTCATAAATCCACTGTATCAAATGGCATATAACCCTTTATCTATGCGGTTCAAAGTGCATTTTTAAAATTATATTTAAGCGCTTTGTTTTACTAAGGAACCCTATTTCAGTATTTGACCGATATATTATCCGATACATTCACTCTGCTCTCTGTTTCAGTAGTTTATCCAGTGTCGGGCGGCTCACATTTAAACGCATAGCGAAGTCTTTCTTTGAGATCTTGCGGCTCATATATTGACCGTATAAGTCATCCCATTTGGCATCTGGTATAGAAATTTCTTTCCTTCCTTTGTACACGCCATTTTTCTTGGCTTCTGCAATACCTTCTTTCTGTCTTTCCAGAAGATTTGTCCTTTCAAATTCATTGATGGCTGCTACCATCGTAAGCATCAGTTTTCCAGTTGGCGTAGAAGTGTCCAAATTTTCTTTACTGCTGACCAGATGAACAGATTTTGCTTTAAGTTGATCCACGATATCCAGGAGATCTTTCGTGCTTCGTGCTAATCGAGAGAAATCATGTACATAGACTGTATCTCCCTCCCTAACAAAATCCAGAAGTTTTTTCAGTTCTGGGCGGTTGGTATCTTTAGCACTGATTTTCTCCTTAAACCATCTGTCAATATTGTATTTCTTCAATCCTTCAAGTTGCCTCGCTTCATTCTGCTCTACCGTACTGACTCTGACATATGCTACATTCATCCGCTATCCACCTCACTCTCTGTGTTTATTTAAAAGATAGCACATAGAGATTGGATTGTAAATATATATCTAGACTCTATTTACATATTGTAAAAAAATATGATTATGAACTTTATTTTTACATAATATAGCGGATACGGAGGTGTAAAAAAGGGTATACTCTAAATTAACATATGCGTCTCTGTATCGTCATTAACACATAAGAACTTGCCTTCTACAAGTATGTAATTTTGGATTTATGACAACATATTATATGAAGCAATCCCATTTGCGAAAGAATAGAAATATCTTCTAGAGAATCAAAAAAAGGGGTAGCGCAACAACCATGAAACTCTATCCCATTGATTTATATTGCGATCTCTCCCATATGAGGAAACATATATCCCCCTCTCAACAGAACCAAGTCTTCTGTAAATTCCATACTGGTTATGAAAGGAAAGATCTTTACCGAATTAACTCAGTATTACTTATTGGCGGAATTGATTCTGCGTTGGAGAGTCTCTCCGATCCGTGCTTTGACTTTCTTGACAGGTTCAAAAGTCTCGATCTTTTTGGTATGTGGATTATATCCAGTCCTTGGTTTCGGCTCCTCCACATAAATCTTTAAAAAACCTCTGAGGTTTATTTCATCACCATCCATAAGCGTTTCGGTAGTAACTGCTTCAAAAGCACTTAGCACCTTGGTGATCTGGGCTTTTGTTATTCCATCTTTCTTGAGTTTTTTCCGTAATGCAGTGATCAGTTCTTGGCGATACATATGAAATCCTCCAAATGTTACTTATTAATATGTGATATTTTAGTTTTTAAAAAATTCCACGAAGCGTTTTTTGAAACTGCAAGTTAAGACGCATTCTATGCCGCTTTGTTCGTGAAAACAAAAAAACCGATTTTTCCCAGTTATTGGGCATTAACGAAGCGTTGGTCAAATACAGAAAAGGGGCAAGATTAGCCCCTTAACGAAACAGTATTTCATGATTCCCAAGCATCATATTAACATAATCCCATCACGCTGCAATCGAAATATAACTGCTTGCAGATTATTCGGTGTTGCCCTGGCGTACTTTCTCGCCTCGGTCACAGTCGAAAAGTGACGCTCATCCTCTATGATCGTTTCAAAGGGGCTAACCAACAACCGTAACACTGTATAATAGAAGCTTCTTCTCTTCATCTTCTCTCCTCCTAATTACTCTCGCCGTAAGATTCCATCGAATAGATAAACCTCATCACTAAGCCGATCCTCTGGAGAAACCTCATTACGATTGACCTCCATAACCATCTCTTTCAATTCGCCGCGATCTATTCCACAGGAAACAGGAACAACAATCAATTCATGAATTGATGAAGGAAGCAAGTAGAATTTTCCAATTTTTCCATAAATCTTTTGAAGTACGGAATCACAGAAAATCAAGCCTGCGCCGTTGAT
>CACYBS010000293.1 GCA_902772725.1 Erysipelothrix rhusiopathiae | reverse complement strand
TATGTAGACTGATCGGGGTCAAGCAGATGAATTTCTTGCTTTGTACAAGGAAACCATTTATCCAAACCGTGGGGTTTACTTATGACTCGAATCTTATCACCCACATTCAAAGCCGGAATTTTCAGGTTGAAGTACTTCCTATCTATCATTTTGATTTCGAGAGTCATGTCTTCAAACTGATCACTTCGTAAATACTTCTTAGCTTTCTTAAGAAGCTCTGCCGGATCTAATTCGTCTGGAAACTCAACGACTTTTTCAATCCAATCATATTTGTCTCTTAACGTTGAGTTAACGGCATAAAGAGAATTATTGTTTACAGATTCGACGGTTATGTAATCGTCATACTGATCGCCAGCTTTTGGATTATAACGATTTAACCTAAGCGGGATATCGGTGCCATAACCAGCTATCCACATCTTAGTCGCACCCTCTGGTATCTCTATCTTTTGTTCAAAGGCATCAGATATTTCCTGACTACTCCCGCTTGAGCATCCAAGAATTTCTTGACGATCATTCCTTATTAAATATGTACACCAACCGTTCTTCATTCGACCGGTATAAAACATGTATTTGTCTTTTAAAGATCCGTCAGGATTATGCCGAATTGTGTATGGTCCGTATAACATAAAATCTTCCGGAAAATCTTCACCCACATCTGTAGCTCTTACTGTTGGTACCGATTCATTACTTTCCAATAATATAGCGTTCGTTGCGTACGAAGATTTAGAAGCCGTAGACTGATCGAATACAACATCTCCAACTTCAGCATCGTTTAGATTTTCTAATCTTGCACCGAGCGGAATAATAGCAGTTGCAAGTTCGGACATGTCATATTTTTTTACAAAGTTAAGTAGATTCTCTCCAAACTTAACCGGGTTCTGGGTCGTAGCTTTTGGCCAAAATGATCCGTTGTGTTTATACAGATTTAAATATCTTTTTCCTCCGGACCAAGTAATAACGAGATGACCTTTAAGTTCATCCGCAAGACTTTTAATAAGACTTAACGTATCTTCAAAAGAGGTGATTCGTCCCGTATCTGTGGTTTGAATACCATCACTATCAACCCATTTTGTAAATTCACAAGTTCCTGCGTAGAATTTCTTCTTTGCCTTTACTTTACTATTATGAGTATCAAGCAAGGCTTTGAAATATTTAAATGGCGGGTCTGTGGCAGAAAATGTTCGCTGAGGCTGTCTGGTATCAAGAAGGTAATTAAGTTCTCCTTCGCAAGTAAACATCTTATTACCGTCAAAATCTTGTTCCTCAGTGATTACTCGACCACCCCAAATCCTCTCAAAGTCCCATCGACTCTGTTTTCTACGTTCTATCACTATCTCAGAAGTCATTGGGGTTACAGTAATTTTACCTTCTCGATTATAGTATCCGCCTTGACCATATGCTATGTTGTTGCGAGGTAATGTAAATGTAAAAGAACCAGCCGAGTTATCCTCTAAAGTGAGTATTGGATCTAAAATATCCATATGCAATCCAGTTGTAGGACCACTTGGCATTGCAGAAGAATATATGACAGTGCCATTACATCTTACTCTGTACATCGTTTACTCCTTATAGCATACCTGGTCTGAATTCGATTGAAACACGAGCATCTTGAGTTCCTTTAAACGAAACCTTGATTACGTTGTTCTCTCTAAATCCGGTAAATATCATGTCTAAGAAATGATAGCATCCAGCTTCTTGACTATCCATGTTACTTCCCGTAGGGGTCATGTTCATATTCGCAGTATATAGACCGCCGGAAGGGTTTAACTCCTCATTGTATACACGAATATATGTAACTGTGCCCGACAGTATTCTAAACACCGGAGTAGTAGGTTTACGTCCGACCTGCCTTCCTGTAAAAGTATACATTCTGGCAGCACTTCCATTTGTGGAAGCGTCAAGATTGTAAAATATACCTCTACTAATTGTATCCCTTGAAAATACGAATTTATCCCAAGACCACGAAGGACTAACACTCGTCCATCTTGACAATTTATAGGGTTCAAAATCGTAATTCAGTGTGATCTTCGAATTATTCTTGTCGGAAGCATAACCATCGACTTCAAGCCTTCCCCTATAGAAATAATCATTGTCGTCTGTCAGCCTGACACTTACTTCTTTTCCATGTAAAAAATTGAGAATATCTGCATATAACAAATCCCATGAAGTCCAATCGTTAAGAACTAAAAACTCCCATGAGTCTTGTCGATTCCCATATAACGGAAAACCCGCGACAGCTTCCGTTAAATCAATAACACCATCGCTGCCGGGGTTCTC
>CACYBS010000292.1 GCA_902772725.1 Erysipelothrix rhusiopathiae | reverse complement strand
ATTGCGATAACGGGCAATCCCGGCAAGGCCTACGTATCGACCTTACAACTCCAAGACCATCTTCCATATAATTCGCCTGTTGATTTTCACCGGCTTCAACTCTCTATAAAAGCTTATTATATGTACTCTTCTCTTCTTCGTTTTTTACTTTACAAATGAAAGTCTATCATAATCCTATGTTCTTGAATACTAAAACAAAACAATCGTTTGTTATAAAAAGAATTTATAACTACTTTAAATTCTTAACGCCGGTCTCCAAGATATCCATCAACAACAAAGTCTGCCATGGTTTTACCAATTGTTCTTTGCCGTGGGCAATAGTTTCATACAGAGCATCATAGTAATATGAATAACTTCCGGTTACGGTTTCTACCTTTTCTTCATGATATTTTCCATTATCATCATAGTAAGTTAACGTGCCCCATTCTTCCGGTGTATCCACACCAAAATCAGGATGATCGGGCAGATAGAAAAGTTTTAAATGGGTTTCCTGTTTATCTTTTAATTCTTTGACAAACATACCCTTCTTTCCGTAAACGATGAAGCTTGGACGGCTCTTAATACGGAAATAGCTGGACTTTACAGAAACCTTAAGGACTCCGTAATAGAGATCCAAATCAAAATAATCATTCATTCTGCCTTCACCTAAAAGCTGTCTTACATCATAATGGATGGAATCCGGTTTTCCGAAATAAGAAATAACCTGATCTAAAGTATGACAGCCATGTCCATATAAGTAAGAAAATGCCGGATGGAATTCATGTACAGATTCCGGTATTTCCGGACGATAATAGTCAAAATGCATTTCAAGTTCCAACAGGTCTCCAAGTACGCCCGACTCAATGACCTTCTGTACAGTTAAAAAATCTCCATCAAAACGGCGGTTTTGATAAGCCTGGACCATCACACCTTTCTCTTTGGCAAGATTAAAGATTTCCTCTGCTTCAGCTTTGGTTTCCATAAACGGTTTTTCTACCAGGCAGTTTTTACCGGCTTCAATTACCTGTTTGGCATATGAATAATGTACATTATGCGGCAGGGAGAGAATGACTACATCAATCTCATCATCTTTTAAAATCGCATCTAAATCAGAAGTGTATTCTACACCTTCGACTTCAGCCCACTTATCTCTGGCATGATTGCGGCTGTAGATTTTCTTTACAATAAACTTTTCCGGACGGTTCAAAATAAACGGCATGTGATATCGGTTGGTACTTTTACCGTTACCGATAAACGCTAATACAACTTTATTATCTCGCATATTTAATCTCCTATTTTCTACAGTTATTATGCCACACTTAACTAAAAAAATGACAGCTTTGTACTGTCATCTACAATAAACAATCAATTGACGGGATGTGAAATCCATTTTAATATGATCACCCTTTTTATCGGCTAAGACTTCCGGAACCTCTTCAAAAGGAGTATGTCCGGAATAAAGTTCATTCCCTCTTTCATCCAAAAAGGTAACATCCATATCATCCTGTAATACAATCAATAATTCTTTCATTGTGATATTTAATTGACTCATGAAGCAATTCTAGCACAAATAAGATTAAAAATTAAGAGGCCCATAGAGATTGATGTTGAAAAATATCCAGCGCATTTTTGGATCCATACGTCTTCTTTAACAGCTGACCGGCAGGATATTTAATACCGGAAGGTAATGAATCAAATCGTTTTTTCACACTTTGCGGTACCACAAGAATCTCACTTAAATCTTCCATTTTCATCCAATCCAGGGCGTCTTGGTCAACGAAGTCAAATCCCCCGCAGGTCCAGACGTTACCGCAGGAACAATAAGTTCTCTCAGAAGTAAAGCTTTGGATCTCATCCATACAAATTAAACAGCGTACCTTGTTTTCGATAATGATTTCTGCCATATCCATCATCTCCTTTTCTGATTTTAGAATAAAAGAGAAACTGACAATATTTATGACAAATTAAAAAGCATATCCGAAGATATGCTTGAATTTTCATCTCCCTTCGCCGACAGAGGCGGTGGCCTAAGCCGCTTCCATAAACGAAAGGGGTACTATCTGTGGATACTATAACACAGATTTAATAATTTTTATAGAAAAAATTTAAAATTTAGTTACATTTTTAGTTTTTTAGTTACATTATTCATCCAATACTTCGATTCCCTGTAACATTTCCATATATCGAAGATACTTTTCACGGCGCAGTACATCTTCCATCGTTGGATTTGGAATACGGGATAAATCGCTGTTATGTTTCAGATCGGCAAGCTTTACCTTTGTTGCCTTCGGATTTTTGGATATCCGGTTGATATAATCAGCATACGATTCATCATCTCTATGCGTTAATGTTTCAACAATTTCAACTACCGATGCAGGAATACCCGCCTCCAGAAGATCTTCGGCTGTAGTGTCTGTATCTTCTAAGACATCATGTAGTAAGGCAGCAGCCTTGAGCTGGTCGTCATCTACCAGCGATGCCACATATTCAGGATGGTTGATATAATCTAAGCCTGCCTTATCCTTTTGACCGGCATGGGCTTGGGTGGCAATATGGCGGGCTAGACTTACTACATCCAAAGTCTCTTTGGACCATAAGTATAAATAAGCCTGGGTTCTTGCTGCAAAAAATTCGTTTTTTAGAAGTTTGCGGACTTCAGCTCTTGTATACCATTTTGCCTCGATTTCCTCCATAGAAGAATCACTTGGTGTAATGACACCGGCTGCCTTTCCTATCAGACAGACATTTCTTTCATTGGAGAAACCAATTGCGCTGTAGCTGTAATCAACAATGTCCTCTACTTCCACCAAATCAAGTCCTGTCTCTTCCTTTAATTCTCTTGTCGCAGCTTCAATAACAGATTCACCCGGATCAATTAATCCGGCAGGAAAATTATAGATCCAGCGGCCCATGGCCATACGGTATTCTTTTGATACAAGGATCTTCTGATCCTTTTCATCGGTGAGAATTAAGATGACAGAATCCGCAGCCGGATTGTTGAGATCTTCCAGTGTTTGTAGATTTTTATTGCGGGAAATAATTTCATAGATCTTTTTCTGCCCGTCGTTTGTCTCATATTCCACATCATAACGGGTAATAAAGCGTCCTTCATGGACTTTTTTAATTCCTTTAAATTCCATTTATAATAACTCCAACATCTGCATTGGATTATCTGCAGCTTTCACCTTATCCACTGCCTTGATAATCACTCCGTTTTCATCGATCAAATAAGTCGTACGCACAACTCCCATGGATACCTTTCCATAGAGTTTCTTTTCCTTCCATACATCGTATGCCTGAATGACTTCCTTTTCCGTATCCGATAAAATCGTAAAAGGAAAGCCATATTTTTCTGAGAACTTTTTATGTGATGCCACACTGTCTTTAGATATGCCTAAGACAACTGCATTTTTCTCTTGAAACTGCGGATATAAATCTCTAAATCCGCAGGCCTGTTTTGTGCATCCCTGTGTATTATCTCTTGGATAAAAATACAAAATGACTTTGTTTCCTAAATAATCCTTTAGACTATGCATCTGTCCGTTTTCATCCGGCAGTGTAAAATCGGGAGCATTGGTTCCTTCTTTTAACATTCTGAATTTACCTCCAACATATATTCACAATACGAGTCTTCCAATAAGGCACCTTTTTCATAGTATTCCATAGCTTTAAGAAAATCTTTTTCAACATGGATTCCGTAATAATACCAATCCGCTAGTGTTCTTGCCGCATATCGGCTGTCTTTTTGCACTGCCTTTTCCAGTAAATCGATTGCTTGATCGATATCAACATCAGTTCCATATCCTTTTTCCATCATGAATGCTGCCTGATGGAGAGAATGTATATCGCTCTTTTTCATATAGGCATTCAAAGCTTCCTTATATCGTCCCATACTGAAATACTCATCTGCAGACAAATTGGATACCGCTTTGATATTCATATTCATCATATTCATCTGGGCCTGCAGATCCAAAGCTTTTACATTACCCGCAGCTGCTGCCTTCGAAATCCATTCCTGTCCCTTTTGAATTTCTTTTAAGATTCCTTTTCCCGTTGTATACCGATACCCCAGATCATACATGGCATCCCCGCTACCTAAAGAAGCAGCTTCTTCCATTACCAGTAGCGCCTTATCATCCTGACTAAGATCAAAGAGTTCCTTTGCGGTTTTATAAAGAATGGCTGCTTTAGGATCTGCCTTAATGACTTCCTTTTTTATCTCCGTTTTCGTTTCGATAGGACGGGATAAACCGCTTAACATCTGCAGTTTCGCATGTTCGCTCACCGCATCTTTTGCCTTCACATTACCTTTGGCAGCACTTTGATTCAAATAATCCAATGCCGTTGATAAGCTTCGTTTGACACCCTTTCCTGTTGTATAGAGAATGCCTAACTGATACATAGCTTCATCATCACCCATCTGGGCTGCCTGTTCTAATAGGATTACCGCATCAGAATACTCCTTTAATTTGATGAATTTGACTGCCTTATCAACAATGGCACGAGTGATTTCACTCATATTTTAACCTTCTTTCAATGGTGACTTTTGTAGATCCTGTTTGATTTTCTTTACGGTGGTGGATAAATCCGTTGGGATTCCCTCTTCTTCCAGCACGCGTCTCCAATTCACATTGGTAATAGGACGGCCGGCTACTTTATTTAAAAGATATGTAATAAAGGTGCTGTCCATGCTCCATGCCTTAATACCATCTCTGAGTGCAGATACAATACGATATTTTTGATCATTGAAGTACAGCAGCGCTAAAACCTCATATGCCTTGGCAAGACCATATGCTCCGTCATATGTTGTGCAGATTTCCATCGCCTTATTAATCTCGCTTCTTGCCTCGGTAAAATCTGTCTTTGTGATGGCAAGATAGATATACGTTCCGGCAAAAACAGGATTGATTTTTTGAGCCAGCTCCAAATACATGACAGACCGACCGGTTTCCACGGTTTCCTCAAAATTCTCAATAATCTTGCGATTTTGTAAAGTAATCGCATACTGTACCAGAAGCAAAGTATAATCCTGGTCAAGACGCTGTTTTTCATCCAAATCTTTCTCATTGATATAGGCTCGATAAAGCGCAGAATTCAAAGCGGACTGAATATCCAGCGTATTATTAAACAGATATTGTTTTTCAAGAACCTTGCGGACCACAGGACTTAAAAGCTGATAAGCCCTTTCATATTTTTGTTCGGTATTAAGCTTCGTTCCTATTAATAGGAATGAATCAATGTTTTCTTCAAATACATCCCATATTCTGTCAAAATGACGAATCACATAATCGGTATTTCTTTCCAGATATTGGCTTTCCAACAGCATCAACAATTCCTTTGGGGTATGCATCGCATGATAATGGGCAAGTTTTTTTAACATTTCGTCCCCAAAATACTCTTCTCTACCAGGAAACGGCTCGTATTCATTGGTTTTATATAATTGTACGATTTCTTTGGCAAGCTGATTGGAATCCATAGAAGGATTTTCCACGATATTATACAAAGGAGAATATCCTTCCAATTCGCATACCAGACAATTTGTCTTTCGATAAAGTGAAGTCGGCCAGTCGATAAAAGCATGATTCTTTCCGATTAAATTTTCATTTCGCAGCGCCGTTAATATATCCTCATTGTCAGCACATCCCTGTACCTTCAATGGAATGGCAGTATGTCCGGGATAAAGACGGATCCAGATTGTATAATCTTTATTCCATCCGCCATATAAGCCTTCTTTTTT
>CACYBS010000291.1 GCA_902772725.1 Erysipelothrix rhusiopathiae | reverse complement strand
CAGGATCATCCGGAGTTTATGAAAGAGCTTGTTTCAGCTTCTCGTATCGGTCGATCATTAGGTGTCCATTTGATCCTGGCAACGCAGAAACCAAGCGGTGTTGTAGACCCGCAGATATGGTCCAACTCGCGTTTTAAGATTTGTTTAAAAGTACAATCCAGGGAGGACAGTAACGAAGTATTAAAGAACCCTCTGGCTGCCCAGATTACAGAACCGGGACGTGCCTATATTCAAATCGGTAATAACGAAAAATTGGATTTGATTCAATCGGCTTACAGTGGTGCTTCCAGTGAAGAAGGGTTATCTAAATCAAAAGAATTCAATATTTATCGCTTGAATTTATCCGGTAAAAGGACACTTGCGTATGAACGAAAGCGGGAAAAGAGAGAAGTTCAGGAAACTCAGCTTGACAGTATTATCGACCATATTCATTCAGTATATGAGAAGGGTCATTTTAATACGATTGATGATATTTGCTTGCCGCCTCTTGTGGATGTAATGAATATTCAATCCACTGTAAAAACACCTATTCAAAATGGAATTGTGGCAGAACTCGGTATTTATGATGATCCGGCTCATCAGGCTCAGCTGCCTTATACACTGAATCTGACACAGGCTAATACGATGATTATCGGTTCTGCTTATCAGGGAAAGACCAATTTATTACAGGTATTGGTAAGACAGTTAGCCCAGAATTATTCACCGGATGAAGTCAATCTGTACATCCTTGATTTTGGTTCTATGGTATTTAGAAACTTTGAATCCCTGCATCATGTAGGAGATGTTATTTATTCCTACGAAGAAGAAAAATTGAAAAACTTTGTGAAGATGATGCAGGAAGAAATCGCAAGACGAAAAGAGAGATTCATACAGACCGGTGTAAGCTCCTACGCTTCATGGCTGGAGGCGGGTTTTACCGGCTTACCGCAGATTGTCGTATGTGTGGATGGCTTGACCGCCTTAAGAGAATTATATTTAGTTGAAAATGATTTCTTATTACCGTTATGTCGTGATGGCTTATCTGTCGGTATCTCTTTTGTGATATCGAATTCACAGACATCGGGTATAGGCTATCGCTACCTCACTAACTTCGCCGAAAGAATTGCGCTTTTCTGTAATAATTCAAGTGAATATGTAGCTTTATTTGAACATTGCAGAATGACACCAAAAAATACACCGGGTCGTGGATTGGTTGAAATTGATAAATCGATCTATGAAGTACAGACTTACCTGGCATTTGAAGGTGATAAAGAAATTCAGCGAAAAGAAAATATGGAGCAATTTGTGAAAGAAGTCAATTCGAAGTATCCGGATATGTATGCTCCATCAGTTCCAATGGTTCCGACTGTCGTAACAAAAGAAGTGTTGGAGAAAAAATTCCATGCGAAGAGTACAGCCGAAAATCCGATTTTAGGTATTGGATATGAGACTGTTGAGCCGGTGACTCTTTCCATCATGCGTCATCGTCCGTTTGTATTATGCGGAAGCGATACAGAAAGGCAGTCTTTCTTAGCTTACTTTGTTGATGAATTAAAGATGTTAGGGGCATCCATTTACGCAATTGATGATATCCAGGCATCACTGGCAAGATTTGGAAAAGAAGCATTTACTTCATATACAGCCCAAACGGAAGGAATTGGTGATGTTCTGGGTGATATGGAAATGGACTTAATGGATAAAAAGCCGTTATATGTATTATTGATACAAAATAGAGAAGCAATTCAAACAATCAGTCAAGACCGCTCCTTGTTGAATTTCTATCAATCTTTATTTAGAAAATATGCGGGATATCCGATTTTTGTGATGTTTACCAACTTTGAAAATAAGGCGATTTCTTTCAACGCAGATGAAGTATTAAAGATGATGAAAAATCAATTTGATGCCTTATATTTCGGACAATTAAAAGATTGTAAACTCGTTGACATAACAATGAGCACTTTGAGAAAATATAAAAAAGCAGTGGAAGAGTCAGATGCATTCTTTATAGAAGGCACAAATCTTTCCATGATTAAGACATGTACAAAGTAAAAAAAGGAGAACAAAAATGGCAGGAAATGTAAACAAAGTCGATTACGATGTATTGGAAAACGGTAAAAATGTATATGCCAACCAGGCTCAGGCATTAGATGATGTAATCAATGCACTGGTAAATATGAATTCTGAATTGCAGGCGTCATGGACCAACCAGACCAGTGATGCGTTTATTGAACGTTTTGAAAGTGAATATAAAGTCGGTCTTCAAAATGCCAGAGATGCGGTTCAGGCTATTTCCGATTATATCGCAGCATATTCTGCAAAGATTGCAGAAGACGATTCTGCAAGTGCAGCAGCTATTTAATTACATTTGAAACGAAGAGGATCATCGCATCCTCTTTTTGTCTAGAATAGGAGGATTTTATGGGATTAAGTGAGCTTGTATCACAGGTTTCAGCAATAACGCAAAGAATCTTAAAATTGATAGATGATATCAATGTGATTAATGAAGGAAAAGGACATAATCAAGAATTTAAAACCAATTTAGAGGATTTGTCTTCAACCTCCAAGGCTTCCATTCAAGGTCTAACGCAGGTTACCGGACGTGTTTCCAGTCCGGTTAAAGAGTCTTTCTTTGAAAATCTGATTGATCAGACTTCAGGCTCCAATATGAATGATTTAAAATCCGGTTTGGATACATATGATGGAAAACTTGATACGGAGAAAACAAAATTTAAAAACGAAAAAGAGAATTTGGAGAATCTTGTTGCCAGCATTAGATCTGAAATTGATCAGCTGAAAAAGGATTTAACGGATTAGGAGAAGACTATGGCATATAATACAGTTGAGGATGATGATTACATTAACAGTAAAAGGGATACAATAGTCAAAAACATAGAGGTACTTTCCGATGGGTTGAGTCGCTTTGAAAAGGTACTGCATCGATTGACTGAAACAGGAATTATCGATGGTAAAACCTATATGGCATTAAATGTATATAAAGAGCAGGTGAGCTTGATTTCTAGGACAATATCGTCAGGTGCAGGAGTCGATTATGCAACCAAAGTAAAAATGGGGGCGGATCATTTTGCAGATAAAGTAGAAACAGCGGGGAAATTCTTATATGACTAGTTCAGGATTTCAAATTAATTATGCTCAAGTAGAAGCGTGTATTCAGGAGATGGATAATATTTACTCAGATTTAATTCGAACAGTATCTGTAGTTAAGGGTAACAGCAGCGGAGATACTTATGAAGCTCTGGAAGCACTTTCCAATGAGGTTGACGATGCGATTAGTCAGCTAAGAACCATGATTACCGATACAAAACAATACGTGAAGTCCACACTGGATTATCATAAAACAAAAGATGCCCAACATTCAGTTCAAATGAGTGGAAAGGCCGGTGGATAATATGTCTGTACGTGATTTTTCTCAAGAAAAATACGATGCTTTAATTGAAGCATTAGAAGATATTCAATCAAAACAGAATGATAAATTCACCGAAATAGGAGAAGATTATTTATTTAAAGCAGCTCATCATTTAGGAATCTATGATCCGGATAATGTTGTTGAACAAAAAATGGAAAACTATCAGAAGCATATGATGGATGCGTATAATACCACCAAAACAGATTTGACAGATATTTTTGAATCCGTTGAGGGTATTGATGAAACATATGGTGGTTATTTCGATGATATAACTTATATTTTTTCTAAGGTTAAACAAAGTATCCAGCTCTTAACGGATTCGATTCAAAATATAAACGATACAGCTGCCTTACAAACACTGCAAACCAAATTAAGTGAATTAAATAAGCAGCTTGATCATGCGAACGCTAAAGTTACATTAAACTTTGATAGGGAAATAGATTATGAGATGACTTATCTGAAACATAAGTCTATAAAAGGAACTATCGAGAGCTCTCTATCGGTTTTGGGCGATGTTTTTGGGTTTTGTGGAAGTGTGCTAAAAGGGGATGCTGCAGGAACAATTGATAAATTATGGTCTACATGCAATGATTTTATGGATTTATGTTCAAATTCCGATGTACTTCTCAATGTGGAATTAACAGCCTTCGGAAGTTGGATGTTGATGTCATTCAATCAGGGTGATGATGTGATAAGAAACTTCCAAAGAAATCAGCTTCAAAATGCGAAAGATGAATTGGATAAGGAGGATGGTGTTTCCGGTCAATTTCAATCTCTATCCGATAATCCAGAAAATAATGTCTTCTATCAGCTTACAAAAGGATTTGATACTGTGCAGGATATCTATGGACTTGTAGATGGTATTAAGAGTTTTGGCAAGGATATAATAGAAGGGAAACAATTCTGGACAAAGATTGATGATACTATTAATCCTGATATACCAAGTGTTTTGGAAGACAATGAAGAGTTGAGTGAGCGGTATAAAGTGATTAAACGGTCCAACAATGCATTTAAGATTATCAAAGGAGGTGCTTCATCTGCACTTGACGAAGAAGATACTTCCTGGACCGGATTTATTCAAGGGCAGTTAGAAAACTATACGCATACAGGCGCAGGTACGAAAGTGTTTACGGATGTAGTCGATACACTGGAAGAAATCGGTGATTTCTTTGATGGTGGTTTTGGAGATTAATTATGGTAGAGAGAAGATTTGATACAATAGCTTTGTTGGCATATGCTTCCAGTGAAGAAATAGATGATCCTTCAAAGGCCCGAAAAGTCTATGAGTATGCTTGTAAGCAACGTGAATCGAATGAACTGCAGCTGATCGCAGATACTGAATGCTGTGAATTTTATATTCGCCATAATATGTATTTGAAAGCAGAATCAGTGGCAAAATCCATTTGTAAGGAATTTCCAGAAAGCTATGCAGGGTACCATTGTTTGTTTGAATCTTATATGGCTAAAAATCAGCTTGTGGATGCAAGTTGTGTTTTAGATGAGACAAAAAACGAACATAGCGACGAGAAACAATTTTTGATTGATTCTATCAGTTGGCTTGAAGCTTCTCATAGGTATTCTGAATTGATAAAAGTATTAAACACCAACCCATTATATATGGAGAAGATGCCGGAATGGAGCTTATGGAAACTGGCTAAATATTACGGTATTGCGAAAAATACAGATCAATTAATTCGTGTTTTGGACCAGTTGTACCATGATTATGGGGTAAAAGATGCTGGTGTTGCGTTGGTTATGGCTAAGATAATCAATTCTCAAAACGATGAAGCTTATACTGCTGCAAAAGAAATGACAGATTCCTGTGAAAATAAGCTTGAGAGTAATGCTTATCGAGTTTTAGAAGCTGCAACCGCAAAGCTAAACGGTGATTACGAAGTTGTTAACAAAGATAAGGCAGAGCTTCAAAAATGGGTGGATACATATCAAATTGAAAATGAAAGTCTTCAAGAACTGATTCAAGCTTTATAGGACATATATAATTGACCTTAACATATCGTTAAGGCCTTTTTTACTTTTAAAAAATAATAATTTTAAGTTTTGTTTAATCTTTAAAGGTTACTATGACATCGTAAAAAAAGGAGGGTAAATATGAAATACAAATCCTTAAAAGTTTTCACAATATTATCTTTAACTGCCAGTATGCTGGCAGGATGTTCTTCAGGAGGTAACACTTCTGAACAGGCAAGTACAAACGTGTCAAAAGATGAAACAATGACTTCCATTGAAGAAGCGTTAAATCTTGAAAATAATGAGGAAGTAACTTGGACTTATGATGAGAAAAGCGATGCCTGGGTGATGTCTTCTGTCAGTGCCGTCACAAATCCTGAGTTGGAGGATTATCAAGGTGTTTCGGTAGCAGTACCGGGCGCTTATATTACAGGTATTGATACAGATTATAACGGAAGTGCTGATATCACAGCGGATACCTACACCAAACCTGTCAATGGTGATCTGGTGATTGATGAAGAGGCATCGATCACATCATCGAACGGACAGGTATATACCGCATCCACAGCACCTGTTGTATTCACAACCGGAGCTGCCGGATATTCCTCACAAAAGAACCAGACAGCTTCAACAAACTATACATCTGAGGGCTATGTGCAGATGTCCAGCGGTAATAGAGGTAAACAGAGTACCGTAACCGATGAAGATGGAAATGAGACATATACCGGGGATGCACCGGATTGTCTTGTGGACCAGAAAAATGCGATCCGTTATGTAAAGTACAATATATTATTAGGGAACCTTCCGGGTAATGTCGATTACTTTGTGACAACCGGCGGGTCCGGCGGCGGAGCCCATGCAGCTATGGTGGCAGCTACCGGAAACAATGAAGTTTATTATGATTATGAAATTGAAGCTGGTGCGGTCGGTGTTTATAAAGCAGAAGATGGCTCCTATATCACAACCGTTACTATCGATGGAGAAGAAATTGAATTATCCGACGGTGTATGGGGTACGGTAGCTTACAGCGCCACCACATCACTTTCCGAAGCAGATATGGCTTTGGCATTTGAATACTATATGGATACCGATTATAATTTCAATTCCGATTTCCAGAAGAAAGTGGCCAAATACTTATCTGAATCGTATATGGAATATATCAACGGTCAGAATTTATCTGTGAATGAAGCCGATGTAGACTTAGATATCAATGGCGATGGTGATAAAACCGATACAATCGAATTAAGCATTGAATACGATGAAAAGAAATATGCCGATACCAATGGTTATGGTGGAACGTATTTAGATTTCTATCTAGCCGAATTTAAACAGAACCTGCAATGGTATCTGGATAACTTAGATTATGCGGATGGATGGACTTGGTTTGATAAAGATGGGAATGCGCTTAGCGATGATCAAGTTGCCTCAATGACAAGTGAAGATAAAGCCCAGGCTTTCATTGAAGGTCACTATGCCAAGGCTTCAAATAACGGTATGGGCGGACCTAGCGGTGGAATGCCGGGCAGTCAAAGACCGGAAGGAATGCTAAGTGGCGAAAGACCGGAAGGAATGCCGGGTGGTGAGATGCCTGAAGGAATGCCGGAAGGAGAAATGCCTGCTGGTGAAATGCCGGGTAACGGTGCAAAAGAAGAAGTAGGTACACCGGACGCAGGAACAACGCAATCCGCTTCCTCTTCAACGGATTCTAAGAATTATTCTTCTTATGAAGAAATGTTGGCAGCATATCAGGAAGATATTGCTTCTATTGAAGCCGGGGATGAGTATGGCAACAATATTGTTGAATTATATGATCCGATTAAGTGGATTGGAGAAGAAACAACCGATAATCCGACATGGGCTCGTGTTGTGATGGGAGCCTCTGAAGGAGATATCTCAATGTTTAACTCATTGAATATGCAGATCGCATGGCTAAATGCCGGTACGGATGCGACCATTGAATGGCAATGGGATGGCGGACATGTTCCAAGTGAAGTCTTAGGTGAATCTTTATCTTTGACCATTGATTCCATGTATGTAAAATATGTAGATGGAGCAGTTGCGGTTGAAAAAGCCGAGGCTGAAGTTGTAACTGAAAACGGAAGTGCAGAAAGTGCAACAGGAACCGATTTATCCGATTGGGTAGATGCTTCAGATATTACTAATGTATCCTTCAGCTTATCGGATGCTGTATAGAATAGAAAAAAAGGTGCAGCTAAATCAACACCTGCCTTTGATGTGATTGACTATGGTCAGGAAGATTATGAATTCGGAAGTTCTGAAAAGGATGCACGACATTGGGATAAATATGTATTAGAAGTATTTGAAAAGAACGAGGAAGCTCTTTCCAAACTTTTTAATCAATAAAATAGAAGCAGCGATAAGCTGCTTCTATTGTTTTTCTAATACTAAATAAATCATTTGTTTGGGATTGAATAATCTTGGAATTGGTTCCACGGTATTGGCAAGACCTCTTGATACGATCATATATCCATGTTCTCCCTTAAAAATCCCTTCGGAATATTTAGGAAACCATCCCTGACTTGGGGCAAATACTCCTCTCCATTTTCGATGAAAAATGTCAAAGAAGCGAAACTGGCCACCATGGGCATGCCCGGATAAAATGTATTGGATCTCATAATCTTTGATATAATCCCAATCCTCCGGATGATGAGAGAGAAGTATTTTATAACCATCTTCCTCTTCAAAATCCTTTAACCAGGAAATATCGGGATAGTGTTTTTTCTTTTTCTTAAAGACGGTATCAAAACGGCTGGTTGGAGCAATTCTTCCTTTTTTGCGGAAAGATAGTACTCTATGAGATGTTAAGCCACCGATACAGAAATCTTTAAAATGGACATATTCATTATCTAAAAGGATGATTCCTAAATCTTTGAGTAGTTGAATATCTGCATCTGTCAAACACCATTCATGGTTACCTAAAGAGGCATAGGTAGGAGCTAATTTGATACATTCTTTCAGTAATGTAAGAGTGTTGGGGGACTCCTCTATTTTTGAACCGTTGGCAGGGTAGTATCTATAGAGAAAATGACCCGGTATTAAGATGATATCGGGTATTTGGTTATGTAAGCTTTGTATGATTAAATCAACTTCCTGGTTATGGATATCAGCGATAACCGCCAGCTTATATGTGGATGGAAGTGATGTTTGAAATGTATAAATCGTTGTGTTCATATCATAATAATCAAAAAATCTGAAAGAAATGTCAAGCAAGATACTGATAATGGGATGAATTGATAGAATGTTTAAAACTTGTAAACATTTGTATTTGAGGCACTATATTAAAAAAACTTCAAGATTACGTAAACAAAAATGCAGTATCGGTTTCAATTTCCTATCAAAAGGACTATAATTTATAATGGACTCATTTATAGAGAGAGGAGAGATTTATATGGATGAGAATAAGGGAAATGGTGAATTTAAGCCATTCGTCCCGGCAGACAAGGTATTGCCTGAATTTACTCCGGTATCGGTTGTATTAGGTATTATCTTATCTGTTGTATTCGGCGCAGCCAATGCTTATCTTGGTTTACGTGTCGGTATGACAATTTCTGCTTCGATTCCGGCAGCTGTTATTTCAATGGGTATAATCCGTGCGATTATGAAACGTGATTCTATTCTGGAAAATAATATGGTACAGACCATTGGCTCGGCCGGAGAATCTTTGGCGGCCGGCGCTATCTTTACTTTACCGGCATTATTTATGTGGGCAGCTGAGAGTGATCAGGTGCAGGTTCCATCAATCATCGCAATTATGTTAATTGCCTTGACAGGTGGTGTTTTGGGAACATTGTTCATGATTCCGCTTCGTACAGCTTTAATTGTAGAAGAGCATGGTGTTCTTCCATTCCCGGAAGGAACAGCTTGCGCGGAAGTATTATTAGCTGGTGAAGAAGGCGGCGAAAAATCAAAAGTCGTATTCTCCGGATTAGGTATTGCGGCTGTATATAAATTTATCGCAGATGGATTATGCTTATTCCCTTCGGAAATTCATTGGGAAATTCCGGCTTTGTCTACAGGATTTGGTGCAGACGTTCTTCCTGCTTTAGCAGGTGTTGGTTATATCTGTGGTTTGGAAATTTCCAGCTACATGTTTGCCGGCGGTATCTTAGGATGGTTTGTACTTATTCCTTTACTTGCAACATATGCTGAACCGGGACTTGATTCCTTCAGTATCTGGAGCACTTATATCCGTTATATCGGAGCAGGTGCTGTTGCGACAGGTGGTATTATCAGCTTGATTAAATCCTTACCGACAATTGTTGGTACATTTAAAAAGGCAGTTGGTCAGCTTGGCCATACAGCCGGTGAAAAAACACGTACTTCTAAAGATATTTCTATGAAGTGGGTGCTTACCGGTGCGCTTGCTATGGCAATCTTAATCTGGCTGTTACCAAGTATTCCTATTTCTTTATTAGGAGCTATCTTAGTTGTAATCTTTGGATTCTTCTTTGCAACAGTATCCAGCCGTATGGTTGGTTTAGTTGGTTCTTCCAACAACCCGGTATCCGGTATGGCAATTGCGACATTATTGATCGTAACAGCTTTATTAAAGGCTACCGGAAATACCGGTTATGCAGGTATGACTTCTGCCATCAGTATCGGTACGATCATCTGTATCGTTGCTGCTATGGCCGGTGATACTTCACAGGATTTAAAGACAGGTTATATCGTGGGTGCTACACCTTATCTTCAGCAGATTGGTGAATTGTTAGGTGCTGTTGTAGCTGCCTGCGCTATCGGTGGTGTTATGTATTTGCTGAACCAGGCATGGGGATTTGGTTCTTCACAGCTTCCTGCACCGCAGGCTGCTTTGATGAAGCTTGTTATTGAAGGTGTTATGGGTGGTACTTTACCATGGGGCTTAGTATTCTGTGGTGTTGGTATTGCAGCGATGATCGAAGTATTGGGTCTTCCGATCCTTCCAATCGCAATCGGATTGTACTTACCGATTCATTTATCCGCTCCGATTTTTGTTGGTGGATTAATTCGTAAATTCCTTGAAGTACGTAAAGCAGATAAAAACAGCATTGAAAAGGGCGTATTATACAGCT
>CACYBS010000290.1 GCA_902772725.1 Erysipelothrix rhusiopathiae | reverse complement strand
TGTCATTTAGATGAACGACAGGAAAAAGCTCGGAGGCTAGGATATCTTCAAATACTTTGCCCGGACCGACGCTTTCCAATTGGTCTTCATCTCCGATCAAAAGAATTCTGGTATCGGGATATAACCCTTTTAATAACGATGAAAACAGGTGGGTATCTACCATGGAGAATTCATCGACAATAAGAAAATCTATCGGTAAAGGATCATTTTCATCTACGCCGAACACGTTGTCATCCATATTCCATTTTAATAAGGAATGAATGGTTTTGGAGTCACATTCCGATAATTGGGCTAAACGTTTGGAAGCTCTTCCTGTCGGTGCACATAATTGAATCACGGCATCCGGGAAAAAATGGCGGCACATTTCCAAGATTGCCTTGACTGTTGTGGTTTTACCGGTACCCGGACCACCGTTGATAATGGAGATCGAATGGGTAAAGAACTGACGGATGGCTTCTACCTGTTTCGGAGCATATGTGATTCCATAAGAGAATTCGATGTTTTTTAAACAGCTTTCAAATTCTTCTTCATCGGGTATTTCTACGTTAAATACATGTTCAAATAAACGATGAGCTATATCGATTTCTTCATCGTATAAAGAGAACGGATAAATGCGCTCTCCTGAAATAGTCAAAGATTCCTGTTTGGAAAGTCTTTTTAAGGATGCATCTAAAATATCCGGAGTTAATCGCGGAATGGAATCCATCAGTGATGTTTTATAGATATAGGTATCTCCATTTAACATGGATAATTTACGGCATTGTTCAAAGATAAAGGCATCCTGACGGCTGGAATCCTTTTTATCGATTCCTAAGGAATTTGCCAGCTTCACCGCTGTTTTATATCCAAATCCATAGATTTCATAATACGGCTTGAAACAGTCAGCTTGAAGAACATCCATAACATCATCATAATGATCTTCTAAAAGATGGATTATGTTGTCATCAAGACCTAATTCAACCAGCTTTAAATAGTTTTCATTAAAGCCGTTAAATTTCGCAATACCATCGACAATGGTTTCAATTTTCTTTCGATTTAAAAAGCTCAGATCATTCAGTACATCCGGATCGTTTTTAATGATTTCTAAGCAGTCTTCACCAAATTCTTCATAGATCTGCTCGGCTGTTTTCTTACCGATGGCAGGGAAGGAATCGGATGAAAGAAAGCGGATAATGCCTTTTTTATGAGTCGGAAGAATGAGCGAAGAAGCCCGTATTTGAAATTGGTTTCCATAGCGGGGATGGGTAACATAGTTTCCCGTTAACAGATAACTTTGATCTTCTTCCGGGTCTACCATTCTTCCGGCAGCTGTAAAGGTATGATAGGTATCGATTTCAGAAAAAGAGCCGACAATATAATGGTTTTTTTCATTTTCAAATATGATGTATTCAAGTTTGGCTTTGATTTCAATCGATTCCATTTCTTAATTCCTCATATTGTTTCATGATTTTTTCATTTAGATCTTCACCATGAATGAATACTTGTTCAATCACACCTCCGCCGATACATTTATCGTGATCGTAGAACACAGCTTCCTGACCGCAGGTTACTGAGGCAATTTTCTGTGGATAGATCACATGTGCTTCAGTATCGTTGAAAGACGTAAATTCAATATCCTGGTCGGGCTGGCGGTATCTGAATTTGGCAGTCAGCTTTGTCGGAATTTCGGAAAGATCTTTTACCAGCCAGTTAATATCTTTTACGATACACCCGTCGGAATAGAGCCAGTCACGATGAGAAGTATGACATACAAAAAGAATATTTTTGTTCACATCTTTTCCGACTACAAACCATGGTCCTTTCACGGAATTGATATTCAGTCCTTTGCGCTGTCCGATGGTATAGTAGAGTACACCCTGGTGTTGTCCGACGATATTTCCGGTATCGATATCCACGATATTACCGGATTTAGCCGGTAAATAATTATGTAAAAACTGACGGAAGTTTCTTTCTCCGATAAAACAGATGCCGGTGCTGTCTTTTTTAGTGGCAACGGATTCTAAATTCAACTTGTCGGCTATTTGACGCACTTCCGGTTTGGTCAGATTTCCTAAAGGGAAGATGGTTTTTTCCAGAGCAGAGTGGGGGATTTGACAAAGAAAATACGTCTGGTCTTTGTTCTGGTCGGCAGCTCTTGTAAGATAGGTAAAACCGTTTTCTACTTTAGTAGAAGCATAGTGACCGGTTGCGACCATATCAAATCCATTATTCATCGCATACTCAAAGAACGCATCGAATTTAATATATTTGTTGCAGAGAATATCCGGATTCGGTGTTCTTCCACGCCCATATTCTTTTAAGAAGGTTTGGAAAACAGAATCCCAATACTCCTTGATAAAATCAACCCGCAAGAGCTTGAGTCCGAGTTTTTCAGCAACCTTTAAGGCATCCTGATAATCCTGTTCCTGAGGACAGGTATCATCAAAAATCGTTGGGTTTCCTTCGATATCGTTATTGGCAAAGCTGTCCCAGTTTCGCATAAAGCAGCAGGTGACATCTAAGCCCTGTTTTTGTAGTTCATACGCAGCGATTGCGGAATCCACACCTCCGCTAAGTCCGACTAATACTTTCATAGAATCCCTCCAGTCTTTTCATTATACTCAAAAAAGAAAGAAATTAAAATATGCTTGAAATGCAGTAACAGATTTGATAATATAATTGAGCAATGCCCGGGTGGTGAAACTGGTAGACGCAGTGGACTCAAAATCCACCGGTAGCGATACCGTGCCGGTTCGAGTCCGGCCTCGG
>CACYBS010000289.1 GCA_902772725.1 Erysipelothrix rhusiopathiae | reverse complement strand
TCATGTGATATTCCTTTATGTTTTTTTTGTTCACTATCATTATAGGAATATCACTTTTTTCATTCCACACTTAGTTTACACGATCATATTGTCACAACACTTTGCGTTTTGGGTTTTGTGATGATAGAATAAAAACGAACAGACAGTAGAAGGAGAAGTATGTCTTTATTTCAAATGCTGGTCTGTATTTTTTTATGTGTACACTCTAATTTAGGCGATATTCCAAACAGTGAATCAGTTGATTTTTCAACAATATCTCTGGTATCCAGATGGACGTCCTCTTATGCTGCTTTAAATCGACAGCTCTTATATGCTGCAAATTTGGATTCAAACCGGCTAGCCGGTCAGCTTTCTTTAAATCGCAAAGAATTTATAGATATTGATTGTGAATATCAATCCATCTATGAGTATCAGCTTATGGTACTCAAGGCCGGACAGAATGGGGATGAATCTTTGATCGACAAAAGCGAATATCTTGAAAAGTTAAGCTTAAACAGAGATACTTTGGAAGAAGAGTATATTCAAATGATGTTAAAAAGGGATCATGCCCGTTATGTGGTACACAAAGCTCAAAGAGAATTAAAAGATGCCGATTATATTCAGAAAGTTCTGAAATTACGTGCCGGTGATCTGGATGAATTCAATCCGGATGGCACCGTAAACGACAGCCATAACATACAGAATATCGATGAAATTCCTGCTTATGGGCATGTGACAAATAATGATGTTCATTCCGATATCGCATGTCTTTTGGATGGCCGTTTAGAGATTGATGCTTCCAGTGATTACTGGATGTGGCCTGTATCAAATGGTATGATTTCTGCAGGTACATGGTCATATCCCCGGAGGAAGCATGCATTTGGGTTTAGATATTGCTGCCGGTCTATACAGCGAGCTTAGAGCACCGGCCAATGGGTTAATTTTGTATGCGGATGCACCTGTGAGTGATGATAACGGATATTTAGGCAACTGGTGCGGATGGCCTGCCGGAGGAGGCAATACCATTTGTATGGTTGTCATGGTTGGTCAGCAGCTTTATGGCATTACTTTTGCACATTTATCTTCTAATATTTATGTATATCCCGGGCAGCAGGTTCATCAATCCGATGTATTAGCATTGACGGGAAATTCCGGTAATTCTACGGGTCCGCATACGCATGTGGAGGTTTTTGAGATCCACATTTCACTGGATGAATTGATTGCCTATTTTTCTGAGACGGCTGATTTTTCCTTTGGATGCGGATGGTCAGCACCGGCAACATCGAGCTTTCTGGCGACAAGGATCCGCCCGGAAAGTGTATTTTAAGGAGCAAACATGGATAATTTATTTTATGAAAGGATTCAGTCCTATATTCCCGAAGAATACGATGCGTTTTTAGTTTCCATGGATAGAGATTTATTACGGGGACTTCGGGCAAATCCCAAGAAAATTCACGATATCGATATGCAGATGAAATTAACCGAAAAGAGTCCATTCTGTAAAGATGGCTGGTATGTGTCATCTTCTCTGGGAAACCATCCTTATCATATTGCGGGCGCTTTTTATTTACAGGAACCCAGTGCCGGCTCAGCTGTTGATATCTTAGATGTAAAACCGGATGATATCGTACTTGACTTATGTGCAGCTCCGGGCGGGAAATCCACCCAGATAGCCGCTTCCTTGAAAGATGGCTTTTTAGTCTCCAATGAATATGATGCACGCCGCTCACGCATTCTTTTATCCAATATGGAAAGGATGGGCGTCATGAATATGTGCATCACCAATTCTGAAACGAAAAAATTATGCGATCAGCTGGCCGAATGTTTTGATAAAGTCCTTGTGGATGCACCATGCTCCGGGGAAGGGATGATCAAGAAACATGAAGCCGCATCGGCTAATTGGTCAATTGATAATATCCTGTTTTGTGCCGCCAGACAGAAAGAAATTCTAACCCACGCCTATAAGGCATTAAAAAAGGATGGAGTTCTGGTCTATTCTACCTGTACCTATGCCAAAGAAGAAAACGAAGATGTGATTGCCTGGTTTTTAGAAACATATCCGGATATGGTTTTGGAAAAAATCAATCGAAAGTATGGCAGGCAGGGATTAGATAATCCTTATGTAAAAAGGATTTTCCCTATGGACAAGGGAGAAGGTCACTTTGTGGCAAGACTTAGAAAAACCACGGGGAGTGTACGAAGTCTTCCTGTTTTAAAAAGCGATCGCATCGATTCTGTCACAGAAGCGTTTTTAAAAGAACAGCTGACGGATTTACCGGCCAATTATATGATTCGTGATGGTCATATTTATGCGATGAATCATCCTTTTCTGATGTTAAAAAAGATCCCTGTTATACGTCAGGGAATCTTATTGGGAGAAAGGATCAAAAACCGCTTTGAGCCGGCCCATGCCTTCTATATGAATGCTGATTGGATTGACTTTTATAAACATAAGATCGATGTGAATATATCGGATATGGACAAGTTTATGCATGGCTTGGAATTAGATACACCCTGTTCCAAAGGATATACAGCTGTATGCATGAACGGTATACCGTTTGGCTTTGGGAAATCCGATGGTAAACACATTAAGAACAAGATTCCCAAAGGGCTGCGTTTAACATCGAACCAGCATGTTTTGAAAATGGAGGTAGAATGATGAAAAGAAAGTTTTGGATAATTATGGTTTTCATCCTGCTTCTTACAGGATGTGCAAAATCCGGAGATAAAACGATAGAGGATGCCTATTTTTCTTTATCGATTCCTGCCAATTGGCTGGAATATCCATTAGAAGATGCGATACGCTATTCCGATCCGGATAGCGGACTCATATTCAAAATGGAAGCCTTGGAAAGAAATACCCTGGGTTTGGAAAAGACATTGGAACAAATTCAAGGTGAAAATAAAAAACGGAAGATTACCGAAATGGAACATAAGGAATATACGTTTGAAGATTATCCATGTATTCTTTCTGTATATCGCATTGATGAAAGTTCCGTAGAAACGCATCTGCTTGTCCAGGTGGAAAAGGATGTCATTGAAGATATTTATTTTGGCGATATAGCGCCGGCTAATTATGATAAAAAAGTCATTCAAAGAGTCATTAATACGATAAAGAAGGTGGATTGATATGGAGAAAGTGATAGAAGAAATCCTTGCGTTTTCAAAAGAAAGAGATTGGGAGCAATTTCATACAGAGGAAAATCTGGCCAAATCCATCGCGATTGAAGCCGGGGAGCTGTTAGAATGCTTCCAATGGAGTTCTGATTATGATAAAGCACATGTCTGTGAAGAGTTAGCGGATGTGATGAATTACTGCATCTTGATGGCAGACCGTTTAGGTGTTGATATTAAGGATATCCTGCGCGATAAAAATGAAAAGAATAAACAGAAATATCCAGTGGAGCTTGCCAAAGGAAGTGCAGCTAAATATACCGAATTAAAAAAGGCGGGAAAGTAAAATTTCCCGCCTATACTGTATATTTTCCGAAAATCAATAAACATCCAAACAAAAGAACAAATACCCAGAGAAGACATATCGATCTGTCATGAACCGCTGTGTCCGGATGCGATGGATCCACCCAGATATGGTAATAACTTTGATTGTGATACTTTTCGGTGATCCGTGTAGGTGTAAGTCCGGAATATATTTCATGATACATGATGCCTTTATAGCGGTAGCTCACATAGAGAATGGTATAAAAAGGGAAACCATAGAGCGTATGTGAGTAATCCAGAGTGGCCAAAACTTTTTTTCTGCATTTTAATGGGATGATCAGACAATGGATGGCGATAAGAACCATGGCAAGTCCAGTCATGCGTAAGATGGTAAGGGCTGCATCGGAAATATTATCGGCACCCAGTACATATAGACCGCATAGAAACAGATATAGACATAGAAGGAGCGTGCTGGCACGAAATTCTCCTGTCCCTATGAATGCTGAGCCTATATAGATAAATCCGATTAGTGTCATGATGGCGGCAATGCATTTAAGTAATATCATTTGGTCTCCTTTTGACTACAGTATACATGATTTTACAGAAAACCACTAAAATCTTCCTGATTTTATAATAGAAAAAAAGCAGGACTTAATCCTACTTTGGTGCACGCAGAGTGATAGAAGTGATGACCGGCTGGTCTGATTTTAAGGTAGTACCGTTGTTATCGTAAACGGGAACTTCATCACAGATTTTATCCACAACATCCATTCCTTTCGTAACGGTTCCAAAAGCGGCGTATTGCCCATCTAGGAAAAGGGAATCTTCCTGAACGATAAAGAATTGGCTGGAAGCGCTGTTAAAGTCATTGGATCTTGCCATAGATACTGTACCTCTGACATGGGAAAGTTCATTTTTGATGCCGTTGGCTTCAAACTCGCCTTCAATAGTTTTCTCTGAACCGCCGGTACCATTGCCAATCGGATCGCCTCCCTGAATCATAAATCCTTTCATGATTCTATGAAAAGTCAAACCATCATAAAATCCTGAATTGACAAGTTCTGCAAAATTATCCACAGCTTTCGGTGCGTATGTTCCATCGAGCTTAAATTCAATCGTTCCGTAGTCTTTTACCTCGATGATGGCTGTATATCCATCATATTTCGCACCTTTGGATGAAGAACAGCCTGTTAATATGCCGCATAATACAAAAAAAGCGGTTAAAAATTTAAAAAAATGTTTCATGGATTCAACTCCTTTTGCGTAATCATATCACACCTTGAAAAAAATGTTGTATAATAATTCTGTATGAAGTTCTAAAAAGAACATATAATATAGCAGAGGTGTATAAATAAATGTCAAATCAAGATTGGACCGATATTGCCAGAAATATCAGTGAATCTGTACAGCGAGCTGTAGATACGCAGGATTTCAGCCAGTTAAACAAAGCTGTTCAAGACGGACTGAATGCGGCAACACGCACTGCCGGAAGAACAGTTAATGATTTTAAACGGTCGTTTAATACGCCACCTAGACCTAGACCGCAGCCCAATGTAAGAAACAGACAGGCATCGGGATATAGACAGGCACCGCAAAGACCGGCTGTTCAAAAATCGTCAGCTGCGGTTGCCAAAATGGAAAAAACCGCTAAGTTGAAAAAGATTACCGGATTAGTCCTTACGATTGCCGGAAGTATCGTTCTATTTCCAATGCTGCTGGCTGCATTGATTGATTTTATCAGCGGACAGGGTGCGATTGGTTTTGTGGCTTCCTTATTGTTTGCGCCGATCCTCATATGGGGATTGATTCGTATGTACAATGGGAAGACCATTGAGGATAAGGTGAAACGCTATCGTTTGTATCAGCTTGCGATGGGAAACAAGCAGTTTATCACAATAGCTGAGCTGGCTAAATTTACTGAGCAGGATGAAGAAACCGTTGCCAAGGATCTGTTGGAGATGCTCTCAAAAAATATGTATGAAGAAGGTCATTTATCTCTGGATAAGAAATATTTCTTCACATCCAATGAGATGTACCAGCATTATGTCAATCTACCACCGGTTCCAGCATCCAATCAGCCGCTCAAATCACAGGCAAAGGTTGACCAGGAGAAAAATGAGGTCAGCGAACTGGTTGCGCAGGGTCAGGATTATATCCGGCAGCTGCATCACTATAACGATCTGATATTGGATACGAAAGTATCTGATGAATTGGATAAGATGGAATTGATTTTAAATAAGATTTTTGCCTATGTAGAGGAACATCCGGAAAGTGCCGGAGAAACCGCTAAATTAATGAAATACTATTTACCGACAACGATGAATCTGCTGGATTCCTACCGCAAATTATCAACACAGCCGGTACAGGGTGAAAATATCTTAAAATCAATCAAGGAAATCGAAGAGACGATTGGTACGCTCAACAAAGCATTTGAGCGCTTATTCGATAATTTATATCAAGATCAATCCATGGATATCGCCTCAGATATTTCCGTATTGAATTCAATGTTAGCCCAGGAAGGATTAACGGGCGAAGAAATGAAACAAAAGGAGTATGTATAATGGATAACGAAAAAGAAATGATGCCGCCGCAATTCGAAGAACAAAAAACAGAGTATGTTCCGACACTGACTTTAACACCGGAAGAAGATGAAATGAATGCTTCAAAATTTGATTCAATGCAGGCAAATCTTCCGACTTTAGAGACTCCGGATACTTTAGCCGATATCAAGATTGATCAAAAACGCTTTACCGAAGCAGAACAGAAGATGATTGAAGATTTCTCTAAGAAGATTGATATTACCGATGCCAATACGATCATGCAGTTTGGTACGGCTCCGCAGAAAAAATTAGCGGATTTCTCTTCCAAGGCACTCGATTCCGTACGTACAAAAAATTTAGGTGACACCGGTAAAATGTTGTCCAGTGTTGTTACAGAATTAAAAGACTTTGATCCGTCTAATGAAGACAAAGGTGTTTTCGGATTCTTCAATAAGACCAAGAATAAAATTGAATCCATGACAGCCCGTTATGAAAAGGTTGAAAAGAACGTTGACCGTATTGCGGAAGTATTAGAAGAACATCAGGTTCGCTTAATGAAAGATACTGCGCTTTTGGATCAAATGTTTGAATTAAACAATCAGTATTTTAAAGAACTTACAATGTACATTGCGGCCGGTAAGATGAAATTAAACGAAGTTCGCAATGTAGATTTAAAACAGGCTAAGGCAAGAGCTGAAGCTTCCGGTCTTGCAGAAGATGCACAGGCAGTAAAAGATTTAGCGGATTATTGTGACCGCTTCGAGAAGAAATTATACGATCTGGATCTAAGCCGTATGGTATCCATTCAGACAGCTCCTCAGCTGCGTCTGTTACAGAATTCGAATACGATGATGGTTGAAAAAATTCAGACAACCATTATGAATACGATTCCTCTTTGGAAAAACCAGATGGTTATTGCCTTAGGTATCAACCATGCCACACAGGCTGCCAAGGCACAGCGTGAAGTATCTCAGATGACCAATGCGCTCTTAAAGAAAAATGCCCAGGCATTACATGATGCGACGGTTGAGACGGCTAAAGAATCCAACCGTGGTATCGTTGATATTGAAACACTAAAGGAAACCAACGAAAAACTAATTCAAACATTCGACGATGTACTCGCCATCCAGCAGGAAGGTCGTCAGCAGCGTGCTGCAGCCGAGCGTGAATTAATTGCGATGGAAAACCAGATCCGCGCTAAGCTTTTGGATATTAAGGGACGCTAGTATGGAACGCGAAAAATCATGCGGAGCAGTGATTTTTAGAAATACTTCCAACAAACCGGAACTCTTATTGATTAAGCAGGTTCAGGGCCATTGGTGTTTTCCGAAAGGTCATGTCGAAGAGGGTGAAACAGAACTTGAAACCGCTTCTCGTGAGATTTTAGAAGAAACCGGTCTTACTGTGAAATTTATTGACGGATTCCGTCATGAGTTAAGCTATTCACCGAGTCCCGGCATTCATAAAGATGTAATCTATTTTCTGGCTGAGCTTACCGGAGGTGTTGCTGAAGTACAGGAAGCCGAAGTAGCTGTCATGGAATGGGTTAATATGGATCAGGTAGTTGAAAGAATTACCTATGATAACGATAAAGAATTGGCTTTAAAAGCCATCGATTTCATTAATAAAACTCTTTATACCTCTGTATAAGGAGTTTTTTAAAGGAGGACAATCATGTATTGCGAAAATTGTGGAAAATATAATGCGGATGGTGTGAATTTCTGCATGTATTGCGGTCATCCGCTTCCCGGTGTTGTACACGCAAAGCTTTTTCGATGCGAAAACGGACATTTACAGATTCAAAACCATAATTGTCCTATTTGTTCCAAACCGGTAAATCCATTGATGATTCGCCACGTCTTTCACAGCCACTGCTTGTCGGATAAGG
>CACYBS010000288.1 GCA_902772725.1 Erysipelothrix rhusiopathiae | reverse complement strand
GCATTTTTTACTTTCTTCCAATTACTTTCGTATTAGAAATTAAGGAGGAAATTGGATATGACTATTTATGATTCAGTAGAGCCCAACAATAATGTGGATATTATAGGTCGTAATGAAATTATGCTGCCACAGTACGATCCGCATAAAAAAGATCTCCCCAAGAGAACAGATTACATTGGTGCTTTATCGTGGCTCAGGGCAGTTTCTGAATGTATCGGGACGGATGTAGTATTCGCTTTGGATGAAGCTTTGATGTTACAGGATCTTTTTGGTGGACGGAGTGATGAGTATATCGTATGGGTTTATGGAGATGATGAACTGACCAAATTTAATGGAATAGTTGTACTTGGTAATAGTATAAGCCCGCTTTGTGTTAAAGAAAGAAATGGATTGAAGTATACCGATTTTAACAGAACTTTGTCCGATGCATTCTCTAACGAAGATATTTTAGATATGCAGGGGATCACGGAAGCATTGAGCAATTATTACTATTCCCACAATGAAAGTTTCGAAGGAATATTCATAGAGCCAAGATATGAAAAAAGATTTGAAGAACTGGCAAGAGATGCAATAGATTACTATAACAGTTAAAGGCAAACAATTATTCTCAGATAAAAGCTAATGTTACAAATCTAGCTATGTATTATGTAACATTAGCCTTTTTTACGTGTATACAATTTGCTTCTCTTTTTAATTATATAAATTCTCCTTTTTTTCTAATCTTTCGTATTAGATATTAAGGAGGATTTGTTACATGAAATATTTTGAAAGTGATACCGTTGAATTAAAAAGAGAATTGGTTAATTCAGTAAAGAAAGAAATCATATCATTTCTTAATACAAGAGGTGGAACCATTTTTATTGGTGTAGATGATGATGGAACTGTAGTTCCTATTATAGACAACAGAAAAAGAGATGATATGGATAAACAGATTGGCAATTGGATACAGGATGCCTTCTATCCGGATACTTCATCTTTGGTGAAATATTATTTTAATAAAGATGATGTAATGGTTATTGAAGTAACTGAAGGTCCCAATAAGCCTTATTTTCTCAAAGAGAAAGGACCAAGGCCATCAGGCGTATACAAACGAGTAGGAAGCAGTGCCAGACCTGTTACTAATGATGAAATCCTTACAATGATTATGTCTTCTAGAAATTTCAACTTTGAAAGTGAAATATCGAGAGAACAAAAGCTAACCTTTAAACAATTCTTTGAAATATGTAAAGAAAATCATATTGGTTGTACTCGCAGGCAACTAAAATCATTTGGATTAATCAATAAGGATGGATACTATACCAATTTAGCTCAACTCATGTCAGATCAAAATCCTAGTGAAGTTAAATTTGCCGCATATGACAAGCACATGAATTTTATTGTGAAGGTAACTTATAAGGGTTCGCTGGTAAAAATTCTTGAAGATGTGCTGGAACACGCTTCAAGATACAATGATGTTTCAGCCATTATTGATGGAAGGTCGTTCAAACGAATAGAAATGCTTTCTTATCCGGGGGCTTCCCTAAGAGAAGGAATTCTTAATGCGTTTTGTCATGCTGATTACTCTATTCCTTCCAACATAAAAGTGGAATTTTATGATCATAAGGTCAAGATCACAAACCCCGGAGGTATATATAGGGCGAGTCTAAAGGATATCTTTGATGGTGTACAAACCTATAGGAATCCAGGATTGGTAAATATATTCAACAAACTTGGTTATATTGAAAATTTTGGAACCGGAATACCTAGAATTCAAGAAGCTTACGAATTATCGGATAGGAAGCCAATATTTAACCCAACAGAGAATTTCTTTATGTTGACTCTTCCAAATATGAATTATACAGCCAGTGATCCATCGATTATTTTAGTGAATGATCCGGTAAGTCCATATATAGACCAAACGTTATCCAAGTTGGATTCCTTTCTGTTAGATATAATCGCCTATCATCCCGGATTAAGTCTGTCTGAAATTCTTCAACTTGCCGGGGAGTATGATGAATCCTTAACAGCAGAAATAATTCAAAACAGCTTGGAAAAGCTAAATTGTTTTGTATCGTTCGAAGATAATGCAGGATATCACATAAAAGAGAAATGAGATATAAAGTAAAGCACGAATTGGCTTTACTGTTTTTATTAATACATTATCTGAATTAAATACCCTGTGTGACATTGTTGTGATAGGAAGCTTGTTAGTATGACAGTGAAGGAAATCGTAAAATATTTCAGATTTAACATAAAAAAGGAGGTGACAAACATGGTACTCAAAAATAAATATATGATGACTCCTGAAAGAGTATTCTCATTTGTTCAGGCTGGATTCTGGATGAGCTTCTGCATCAGCGTAAGCTTTGCGACAGTCTTTCTTCAATCTCTGGGTTATTCTAACGGACAGCTTGGTTTGATTGTAGCGCTGGGAAATATTATGGGAATCGTCGTTTCCATCACATTATCATCCTGGATTGACAGCTATGAAAAAGTAACCGCAAAAAAGATCATTCCGTGGGTACTTTCCTTACAGGCTGCCTCGATTATGATACTATTCCTGATTCACGCCAAATGCCTTGCCGTATCCTTTGCGTTTATTGGATATATCGGCTTCTGTACAACAGTAAACTGTATGAATCTTAAACTATATGCCGATGCAGATAAAGCCGGCTATTCTATGGATTATGGGTTTACCCGGGGAATCGGATCCATTGCGTATGTAATGATTTCAATTGTGTTAGGAATGATGATAGAAGGCACCTCATCGATAATGTTACCAATCATGGGAATGATTGTATGTGGGGTCCAATTTCTTGGATTTAAATTATTCTCAAATTATGTAGTAGACGGACAAAAGTAATCCGTGCGTTAAAAGCTCTTTCGGGAAAGAAGGATTTAGAAAAATATCTGGAAACAAAAGAAATTATCAAATATTTTGCGATTCATAATTATCTGGTAAATTATGACAGCTATACAGGACTGATGCTGCACAATTACTGCTTATATGAGCACGATGGAAAACTGTCCATGCTGCCATGGGATTATGACATCAGCTTTGGTACATTCCCGAAAACTGCGATACAAGGAGCATTGAATGACAGCAGGGATATTGTCAATACAGGTATCGATTCACCGCTTGGAATTGCGTCTGAAAAAGACCGACCGATGTGGAGCTGGATCGTATCGGATGAAAATTACCGAAATGAATATCATAAAGACATGTCAAAAGTGATTGATGTGATTGAATCCGGTGCATTTAAAAAGGAAGCCAAAAGAGTCTATGATCTGATTGTTCCGTATATCAAGAAAGATCCAAAAGGATACTTTAATGCTGAAAAATCCAAGATAACTTTTGATACATATTTGAAGATTTCGGATTTAAGAGCTCAAAGTATTCGTAAACAGTTAGAAGGAAAGCTTGCCACAAGATCAGATGAACAGAATAAAGAAGATCAAATAGATGCTTCTAAAATTGTTATCCGGGATATGGGTTCTTCAGAAGATTTATTTAATAAATAAATTAAATGCGAAATAAGCCATTACACTTATTTCGCATTTTTCTTTTTTTATATTTCGGAATGTGGGGCAAAGGTGCCTGCCACTTTCAATCTGTCACATACCTGATCTAATTCACTTAACATCTTTTTTCCGTTTTCGGTATCAATGCGTCCATCGATTTCGATGTAGAAATAATATTGCCAGGAATGTTTTCTTAACGGTCGGCTGCGAAGCGCTGTCATGTTGTAGCCATATTTTCCGATGATGCTGATGGCACCGGCAAGAGATCCTGCTTCATTTTTTACCGTAAACATTAAAACCGTATTGGTAAGTGATGGGGAGCTTGCCTGCACTTTAGAAAGCACTGCAAAACGTGTAGTGTTTTCACCGCTGGTATTGATGTTGGCTTCAAGTACCTTCAATCCATAAATCTTTGCGGTTTCTTTGCTGGCGATGGCTGCCAGTGTTTTATCATTCGATGAGGCAACGACTTTGGCAGCTACAGCTGTATTGCTAGATTCTTCCGTATCAAAGCCATGGGTTTTGATGTAGTCGTGGCACTGGGCAAGGGCCTGCGGATGGCTGGTTACTTTTTTGATATCTTCTATTGAAGCATCCGGATGTGCCAGAAGATTTTGATGAATTTCCAATTCATAAATTCCGTTGATGAAAAGCGTACCGGAAAAGAGAAAATCAATAGTTTGTCCGACTTCACCGGCATAGCTGTTTTCAATCGGTAATACCGCCACATCGCATTCACCATTGAGTACTGAGTCATAAGCGGCTCTAAAATCACGGTAGGAAATGCGATTACTTTCAGGGAAGATTCTTCCTGCAGCTATATGGGCAAAAGCGCCTTCCACACCGCTGTAGGCAACCTTTAACCCATTTTGCATACGGTATTGGTACGCTCTGGATATGGCCATCATATTTTTAAGGTAGTCGATATAATATCCTTTTAATACCTCATCTTCGATTCTTGAAGAGTTATTCGCAATCACGATATCTTCTCTTTTTTGATCTAATATCGGAAGTCCATATTCTTTTTTATGCTCATAGACCATTTCAGCAGCTCTCATACGCTTGACAAAAAGTTCAGCCATTTGGGAGTCTACTTCATTGATGATTTTTCTAGCTTCCTCTAATTTATTTGCCATATTGTTTCCTTTCTAAAAACCACAAAGAATTCATGTTGATGAAATTATTGTTAACATACTAAAAAAATGAAGTCAATCTTTTTATATTTATGAACGCTGTGAATATCTTCATTCATAATTATTGGTTATTCCATTTGTATAAACAGGTTTTTAATTGTACCCATACAGGAATAATTATTATTGATTCTGCCGACTTTATACCCGATAGGGTATATAATTTGTTTATGAATACTATCGCAGAATTTATTAAAAAAGAAAGAAAAAAAGCAGGGCTGACGCAGGAGGAATTTGCGTTAAGATCAGGGCTTGGATTAAGGTTTGTTAGAGAATTGGAGCAGGGAAAAGAAACGGTTCGAATGGATAAAGTGAATCAAGCTTTAAAGATGTTTGGAAGGGAAGCTGTTCCGGGTCCGATGAAACGAAAAGAGTAACTCATAGAACAAAGAGCAGGTGTATTTTTATAAAATCAACAAGACCGGGATTTTGTCCCGGTCGCTATTTATCGAATACAGAATCCGCATATCGAACGGTAGCCATGGCATCTTTTGCGTAGGCATCCGCTCCGATTTGATCGGCATATTCCTGTGTCATTACAGCACCGCCTACCACTGTTAAGGTATCCGGTTTCTTTTCTTTTAACAGCTTGATTGTCTCTTCCATAGATACCACAGTTGTGGTCATCAAGGCAGATAAACCAACCAATTTAATATCTTCTTTGATAGCTGTATCAACGATGACTTCCGGCGGTACATCCTTACCTAGATCAATGACTTCATAGCTGTAATTTTCCAACATGACTTTCACGATATTTTTACCGATATCATGGATATCCCCTTTAACGGTTGCCAAAATAATCTTGCCTTTTGGCTTCTGTGTCTGACCGGCCATCGATTCCTTGACCACCGCAAAGGCTGCCTTGGCTGCATCTGCGCTCATTAACAGCTGTGGTAAGAAGATGGTTCCTTTTTCAAACCCTTGTCCTACTACATCCAGAGCAGGGATTAATTCCTCATTGATCACATCTAACGCATTTCGCGTAAGCAGAGCCTCTTTCATGGCCTCAACGGCGCTTTCGCTCATGCCGCGCTCTACACTTTCTCTTAAACCGGCTTTTGATGATTCAGCCTTTTTTGATTTCGTGTTTGCACTTTGCATGGAATCGGCAGGCACATCCGCGTATGCTTCAATATAGTCCATACACTGTTCATCCATATTGAGAAGAGCCAGACTGGCTCTGTAAGAGCGCATCATCGGCTCATTCTGCGGATTGATAATGGCACAGTTTAATCCATTTAAGATGGCCATTGTAAAGAAGTTAGAATTGATAATTTCACGATGCGGAAGGCCAAAACTGATATTGGATACACCTAAGATGGAATATCCATGCAGCTCTTCCTTAATCCTTCGAATCGTATTTAATGTGGCAACACCGCCGCTGGTATTGGATGAGATCGCCATCGCAAGCCCATCAAAGACGATATCTTTATGATCGATTCCATATTCATCGGCTGTTTGGTAAATCTTTTTGGCGATTTGAATACGTCCTTCATCATCATCTGGAATACCATTTTCATCAAGAAGCAGGGCAACTACTACACCGCCGTATTTTTTGACAAGTGGGAATATGGCATCCATGCTTTCTTTTTTACCGTTCACGGAATTAATCATCGGTTTTCCGTTATAGATACGCATGCCTTTTTCCATGGCATGGATATCGGAAGTATCAATTTGAAGCGGAAGTCCGGTAACACTTTGAAGCCGTGTCACAACCGTTTCCATCATCTCTACTTCATCAATTTCCGGTAAGCCTACATTGACATCTAATATATGCGCACCGGCATCCTCCTGGGATAATCCCTGGGCTACAATATATTCAATGTTGTGATCACGAAGTGCCTGCTTAAACAGCTTTTTACCAGTAGGATTGATTCTCTCACCGATAATTACCGGCTTCAAACCGATTTCTACGGCTTGCGAATAAGATGATACAAAGGTTCTGTTTTTCTTTGTGTTAGGCTTAAATTCCTTCTGTTTTACGATATCGATTAATTGTCTGATATGCTCCGGAGTCGTCCCGCAGCATCCGCCGACAACCTGCACACCCGTATCGGCAATCTGCGACATGGTATTCGCAAACTGTTCCGGGGTTACATCATATATCGTTTTGCCGTTTTCCGTTCTTGGAAGACCGGCATTTGGATTGACAATAATAGGAATCGATGTCACTTCGGTTAATTTCTTGACAATCGGAATCATCTGTTCCGGTCCAAGTCCGCAATTGACACCTAGGGCATCGACACCAAGTCCTTCTAACATCGCAACCGTACTTTCTACCGAACCCCCCGTTAACAATTTTCCTCTGGCATCATAAATATTGGTCACAAAGATCGGTAAGTCAGAGTTTTCTTTGGCGGCCAGAATCGCTGCCTTGGTCTCTAAGGAGTCTGACATCGTTTCAATTAAGATAAGATCTACCCCTCTTGCAGCACCAATCTTGATCGTTTCACTGAAGATCTTTACAGCCATTTCAAAAGGAAGATCTCCCATAGGCTGTAATAACTTACCGGTAGGACCGATATCTAAGGCAATGTAGGCATCCTCTCTGTTACAGCGAACTCTTGCTTCTTTGGCAAGATCAATGGCTGCTTCAACGATTTCTTTGAGTTGGAAAGGGAATTTTAAACTGTTAGCCCCAAATGTGTTGGTATTAAAGATGTTGGAGCCAACATTTAAATACCCGCAATATAAATCTAAAATATCATCCGGACGGGTTAGATTCCATGTTTCCGGAAGCTCGCCGCCTTTCAGATTTTTTGCCTGAAGAATGGTACCGGCAGCTCCATCGCAAAATAACCATTCTTTTCCTAAACGTTCTTTTAAAGGTTTCATACTTATCCTTTCTTCGAAAATTCACAGGTCGTATAGTTTGCGCATCTTTCGCATTTAGATGAATATTGAATCGGTTTATCGGTAACACCGATTACGGCAGTAACGGATTTAGATGGCACCATCAAAAGGGTATCGGTTAAATTGATACCGCAGGTTTTAGGCATATCCAATATGCGGGAAAAATCATTTTGATGATTTAGACTGAAATCACCATATCCCGGTGAGAAACGGGGACGGCAATACATGTTATGTTTAGCTTCCTTTTGAATGATCTCTTCATTGATTTTATCAACATAGGCTTCAATACAGGCAGCACCGATAGCTTGATAACACATAGCCTTTGCCATATTGGTAATTTCTGCTCTACGGATCAATCTGTCCACATCCATACCGATGGTTCCGGCAAATAAATAGGCACTATGACATCCATTTAAATTTTTGGACAAGTCTTTTGAATGGATGATCATCTCTTCAATTTGAATTGTATCTTCGGATAGAAATTGAATATCAAATTTTTGTATGTTGTAAGAAAAATGGGCAGCTTTATTGATTTGATCAATACAGTCTTCCAACATCTCCAACATAATTTCATCGGGTTCTACCTTTTGATATCCAAGATATCGAAGAACCTCTTTACGATTGATTTCAATCATTTTAACGAATCAGACCTTCCAAATTGTTCATGATGCCCGCAGCAACTGATGGTTTATTCATGGAGTAGACATGAATATGCGTTACTCCATTTGAAATTAAGTCTACAATCTGCTCCGAGGCATAGATGATGCCGGCTTTTTCCATTTTTTCTTCATTATCTCCAAACCGATCCACCATCATCCGGAAGGAATGAGGAATCGTAGCTCCGGATATTTCAATGCTTCGCTTAACCTGGATCGGTTTTGTGATCGGCATAATACCGGCAAGAATCGGTACATCGATACCGATATTGCGGGCACGATATAAGAAATTATATAAAGTGGAGTTATCAAAGATCATCTGTGTTGTGAGAAAGTCCATACCCGCATCCACTTTTTCTTTTAGATATTGAAGGTCCTTTGAAGCTCTATCGCATTCAACATGGCCTTCCGGATAACAGGCTCCTCCGATACAGATGTCCGGATCAATGGATTTAATATCTTTTACCAGTTCAATCGCATGATTATATTCATGGCAGATACGTCCGCCTTTAGGAATATCTCCGCGAAGAGCCATTATATTCTTGATACCTTTATCCTCATATTCTTTTAATACCCGTTTTACATCTTCCTTAGTAGAAGATACACAGGTTAAATGTGCCAACATCGGTACATTAAATTGGTTTTGGATATCGGCGGCAATATTTCCGGTGTTTTTGGAAGTACCGCCTCCTGCTCCATAAGTCACACTCATAAAATGAGGGTGCAAAGAGGCAATGCTGGCAGCTGCTTCTTCAACCATCGCATATTTATCATCGGTTTTAGGAGGGAATACCTCAAAGGATATCGTAATTTCGTTGGATTTTAATATATCGATTATTTTCATAAGGATGTACCTCTTTCGTTCTAATAATTATATTATGAATTACAGTTTATCAACAAGTTTGTCTCTCTAATTATAATTTATGGAGAGTTATAGAATGGATTAATACCAAAAATTGACAGGAAAAATGGGGAAGTTTTATAATTCGAATAGATGTGTAAAAAAGAAAAGAGGCATATTTATGACAATTTATAATAATGTGATCGATTTAATCGGAAAAACACCGCTGGTTGAATTACAGAATATTGAAAAAGAATATAACTTAGAGGCTAAGTTAGTGGCCAAGGTTGAGTTCTTTAATCCGGCAGGAAGTGCCAAAGATCGTGTGGCACTTAGAATGATTGAAGATGCCGAAAAGAAAGGTTTGTTAAAACCGGGAGCTACGATCATTGAACCGACAAGCGGAAATACCGGAATCGGTCTTGCGTGCGTAGCAGCTGTAAAAGGCTATAAAGCGATCATGGTATTGCCGGAGACAATGAGTGTGGAAAGACAGTTATTGTTGAAGGCATATGGAGCTAAGGTCGTACTAACAGAAGGCGCAAAAGGTATGCAGGGTGCCATTGATAAGGCAGAACAGCTACATAAGGAAATTGATAATTCCATCGTTGCCGGGCAGTTTGTGAACCCATCCAATCCGGATGCACATTATGATACAACCGGTCCGGAAATCTGGGAAGATTCAAACGGAACCGTGGATTTCTTTGTAGCCGGAGTTGGAACCGGTGGAACGATTACCGGAACCGGTCGTTATTTAAAAGAGAAGAAGCCGGAAGTAAAAGTAGTAGCAGTTGAGCCAACTGGTTCACCGGTATTAAGTGAAGGTCATGGAGGACCTCACGGTCTGCAGGGAATCGGTGCCGGCTTTGTACCGGAAATTCTCGATACAAAAGTATACGATGAAGTAATTACCGTAACCGATGACCAGGCGTATGAAATCGGACGTCTTCTTGCCGGGAAGGAAGGAATGTTAGTGGGTATTTCTTCCGGAGCTGCTTTATATGCTGCAATTCAGGTGGCATCACGTCCGGAAAATAAAGGAAAGACAATTGTCGTACTATTACCGGATACCGGTGAAAGGTATCTTTCTACACCAATGCTTGCACAGAAATAAGAGCTTTTTAGAAGGAGGGAAGTTATGGATTTAAGTAATATAAAAGTGCTGGTATTTGACTTAGACGGAACGCTTTTTCATTATGGAAAACAGATCACTCCTTCTGTAAAAGAAAAGATTATTGAATATCAAAAGAACGGATATATCGTTGGGATTGCGACAGGACGCTTTTTCAGTGAACTCGATGAAATCATTAAAGATTTAAAGCTGAGAGAATATAAAGGTTTTGTAGCGTGTGCTAATGGCTTAGAAGTACACGATTTCTATGATAACAGAACAAGGGTGTTTCCCCGTATCCCGTCAAAGGATGTAAAAGAAGTCATTCGTATCGCTCAGCAGCATCTTCTTGTTCCTTATTTTTGGGAAGAGGAACATTATGTTATGTTCCTTCCGAAAGTATTAAAAAAAGGACAGGTGATTTTGAAAAAAATCTATCGCAATCCGGTTCATCATAAATTGGCACCGTTAGTATTAACGGAAATTCGAACCAAAATCAAAACCAAGAGTAATTTATATGACAAAGTTTGTTTTGTAGGAAGAAAAGGGGATATTTCTCGATTTGAAAAATATATCCTTAACAAATACCCTAACTATCGCTTCTATCCGGTCGATGACAGGTCAACGGAATTGGTTGCCAAACAGGTTGGAAAAAAGGAAGCGGTTGAATGGGTTGTTCGTAAACATAATTATACATTAGATAATGTGCTTGCCTTTGGAGACAGCGGCAATGATCTTCCGTTATTGTTAGCTTCCGGAATCGGAATTGCCATGAAAAATGCACAGCCCCATGTAAAGAAGGCTGTGCAATACATCACGAAATATAAGAATTCAGATAATGGAGTATTCCATCATTTGGAATCACTGGCCCTGAGGTCTATCGTATCTGTTGATCAAAGCAGAACTGATAAACAGGAAGATTCCGGCAATGATAAATCCGGCACCAATTAACTGCATGATGAAGGATAAAGCTTGAATCGGCTGTAAGAACAAGATTGCTCCAAAGATCATCATCAAGATAGATCCGATCAAACCTAGATTCCATCTAGGGAAGCCATTTTCTTTTAAGACAAAGGATCTCTTTAATTGAATAACACCGAAAAGCGTTAGGGCAATACCTGCAAGTACCGGTAATACCGCAATGATGCTTTCAGGGGAGAGAATCATAAGGGCTCCTGCGATAAATAGCGGAACTCCATAGAATAAAGAACTATTATCGGATTTCGCTTTTGCGAAGAATGTGTAAATCATAAATGCACCGATCGCAGCTCCGGCGATACCGATAATTCGTGCTAACATTGTGAGAAGACTGACATTCAATACACATAAAAGAATTCCAATCAACACAAATAAGAGGGCCATTCCCCGATCTTGGGAAGAATTATTTGATTTCATAGTTTTAATCTCCTTTGTAAGTACATTTCTGATTTCATTATAGTACAATTTAGTTAAGATTTGCGTAGATATTTTATGCATTGTATACTTTCAGAAAGAGAGGTAAATAAAATGAGAGTTGCGGTTGTAATGGATAATGGTTTTGAAGAATTAGAAGCAATGGGCTCTATCGCACTACTTAGAAGAGCCGGATTGGATGTAGATATTGTATCTCTGGCAGGTGAAAGTGCTACCGGACGTTTTGGAGTAACTTACAGTCCGACATGTCCATTTAATACCTATGATTTTGCACAGGCTGACTGTTTGTTGATTCCGGGTGGACCGCATCATAAAACGATTCGTCATAATCAGGCATTTTTAGATCAGATCCATGAATTTGCCAATCATAAGATCATTGCGGCAATTTGCGCAGCACCGACAATCTTAGGTCAGGAAGGTCTTTTGAAAGGAAAGAAATATACCTGCTTTAAAGACTTAGATGAGGATTTTGGTGGTGAATATGTATATGCATATGCTGTAACGGATGGAAATTTAGTTACCGGTATCAGCGCTGCTGCAAGTATTGAATTTGCGTGGGCTGTCATTGAAAAATTATGCGGTAAAGAACATGCCGATAAGGTAAAGGCATCCGTTTATTACGACGCTAAACACTAAATTGACGTATTAGTAACCGAAGGGGTATTACTCTTTCGGTTTTATTTCGTGGTTTTTTTGTGATAAATACGTTATAATAGTCTCGCTTATGCGCCTGTAGCTCAGTTGGATAGAGTATCAGATTCCGATTCTGAGGGTCGCAGGTTCGAGCCCTGTCAGGCGCGCTTTTTTTATTGTATGTCTCCGTAGCTCAGTTGGATAGAGCGTCCGCCTCCTAAGCGGAAGGTCGTTGGTTCAAATCCAATCGGGGATGCCATGAAATCATTCGGAAGTTGTTTGAACAAACAGCTTCCTTTTTTTTGTATTGGATGTTTGAATTACGAAGATATGTAATTAAAAATACTAACGGATACAATAGAGTGCTTACCTACTTTTGTGTAAAATTGTTAGTATATTTATATAACGCTTTCTAAAATTGACGCAATGGGCTATTATGTATATAATAATAAACATTATAAAGGGTGTGACGATAATGAAGAAAGCAGCATATAATATATTACCTCCAACAGAAAAAGTCTTACAAACCATGGGAGAACAGATTAAGCTTGCAAGACTTCGGCGGAGCTTATCTGCTGAGTTGGTTGCCCAACGCGCAGGAATCAGCCGAGCCTCTCTTTGGAAGGTTGAAAAGGGTGACCCATCAGTTGCTATGGGAATTTATGCAGCTGTTTTGCATGCATTAAATAATTTGGATAAGGATCTGCTTCTTGTTGCCAGGGATGATGAGTTGGGCAGACAGCTGCAGGACTTGAGTTTGATTACTAAGAAACGTGCACCGAGGAGGTGAAAATTATGCCGGCAAATCAGAAGACAATTTTTGTTTATGATGATTTCAGCTCTGATCAACCTATACTTATGGGGTGCCTTTTTGTAAATGTTATAAAAGGTGGTGAATCCTATTCTTTTGAATATGATAAAGATTGGTTGAAAAAGACAAAGCTTACTTTGACTTTGGATCCGGAACTTATGCCATATTCCGGTAGACAGTATCCAACTGGAAAAAATATCTTTGGAATGTTTGCTGATGCTTCCCCGGACCGATGGGGTCGTGTTCTTATGAATAAGCGTGAAAGAATTCTAGCGTCAAAAGAAGGGCGTAAACCTTCCAAACTTTATGATAGTGATTATCTACTTGGCGTATACGATGAAACTAGAATGGGTGGTATACGCTTTAAATTAATATCGGATGGTCCGTTTCTTTCTGATGACAAGGAAACAGCAGCGCCACCCTGGGCAGCACTTCGCACGCTGGAGGAAGCCTCCAGAAACTATGAAAAAGATGAGACCGGTCTAGCCGAAAAATGGTTGAATCAGCTAATTCGGCCTGGTTCTTCTCTTGGCGGTGCCAGACCAAAGGCAACTGTAGTTGATACGAAGGGACAACTTTGGATTGCGAAGTTTCCCTCAAAGAATGACGAAAATGATACAGGCGCCTGGGAAATAGTGGTACATGATCTTGCAGCGCTTTGCGGATTGAATGTGCCTGAGGCAAAGTGCGAAAAGTTTTCGCCTCTCGGAAGTACTTTCTTAGTAAAACGTTTTGATCGCCGGGAAGGCAGGCGAGTTCATTTTGCCTCAGCAATGACACTTCTTGGAAAAACAGATGGTGCATCTGCTTCTGATGGCAGCAGTTACCTTGATATTGCTGGGTTTATCAAGTCTTATGGTGCGCAGCCAAAGAAGGATTTGATGGAACTTTGGAAGCGCATTGTCTTTAATATGGCTATTTCCAATACAGATGATCATTTGAGAAATCATGCCTTTGTTCTCACAAGCAGGGGATGGATTCTTTCACCTTTATACGATGTAAATCCGGTTCCTTATGGCGATGAATTATCACTCAATGTAGATGAGGGTGATAACAGTATCAGCATTGAATTAGCTGTGAAAACTGCTGTGAGATTTGGTATTCCGGAATCGGATGCCACATCTTATGCAGAAGACATCCTTAGAATCGTAAGGGATAACTGGGAAAAAATAGCCTCCAGATATGGTTTGACACGTAGGCAGATCGAAGAAATGAGACCCGCATTCAGTGCCTGTTACGAATAAAACAAATAACATATGCAGCGGAAACTTTTAGCTCTTTTTATTTATCATCGGCTGTTTATAAATAAGAAATACATACAATATCTATCGATAAACAGCTGATAAGATTGGACTTTTATTATTGAGAATAAAATGATGGTAGTCAAAAGCACTCTAAAAATATATGATTTTTTGCGTTTGAGGAAAAAAATGATTATTGTATAAGTATGAAAAATAAGAAGAGAACCATTATGATAATAATATTTTTGATCATTGCAGCACTAATTGTAGGGGCTATGTTTTGGCTGGCCGGGTTTGTGATGACGGGCAAAAGACAAACCCAGAAAGAAGCTATGACCTGGCAAAGTGAACATTACGATACAACTTACTATGACCCTCTTGAAAAAGAAGAATACACAGTAGAAGGAAATGAAGGATATATACTTCATGTTGAATTTCTAAAAAATCCGGAGTCATCGGATAAATATATCATTCTCTCCCATGGCTATACAGATACTCGATACGGTACATTAAAATATGTGAAGATGTATCTTGATCTTGGCTATAACTGTATTATTTATGATTTAAGAGGACATGGAGATAACGAATCGACATTTACTACTTACGGTATTCTTGAAAGTAAAGATTTAATGAAATTAATCGAAGACACAAGAAATAGATATGAGAATCTACGTGTACTTGGACTTCATGGAGAGTCGCTTGGTGCGGCTTCTACCATTACCGCTTTGCAGTATAAACCGGATGTCGATTTTGTGGTAGCGGACTGTGGCTTTGCGGATATTGAAGGTGTATTGAAGCTTGGTTATAAAAATGCCGGTGTTCCTGTATTTTTGGTAGATATGGCAGATATCGGTGCCCGTCTAAGATATGGATATGCTCTAAAAGATATGCGTCCTATTGATGCATTAAAAGAGAATACGATTCCTATTTTATTTCTTCATGGGGAAGACGATGCCTTTATTATTCCTGAGAATTCCTATCGCATGTATGATGCGACAAAGGGAATTAAGGATATTCATACCATACCTGAGGCAGGCCATGCCTTTTCGGCTATTGTCAATCCGGAATTATATCATCAATATGTAGAAGACTTTTTAACGAAACTCGGAGTGTAACCTATGTATAAAATACTATGTATAGATGATGTCTCCTCATCCGAATATGATGTTTTTTACAATTACCTCTCAGAAGACAGAAAACAAGAAATAGACCGTCTTCATTTTGACAAAGATAAGAAATTAAGCGTATATGGGGAAATGCTCGCAAAGAAGATGATCTCGCAAAAGCTGGATATTGAGATAAAAGATATACATTTTCTTAAGGATAAAAATGGGAAACCCTATGCGGAAAATATCGATATTGAATTTAATATCAGTCATAGCGGGGATTATGTAGTCTGTGCGATCAGCAATACACCAATCGGGATAGATATTGAACAAATACGGGACATCAAAGATTCCTTGATTCGATATGTTTGCCAGGAAAATGAACTTCAATATGTATATGAAATTTCTCAAGAGACACAAAAACACTTTTTTGAGATATGGACATCCAAAGAAGCTTATGTGAAATGTATCGGAACGGGGATGAAAGATTTAAAAAAAGTTGATGTATTGAATGAGGATATACAAAAACACATAAATACCTTTTATTTTCAAGATTACGTCATCAGCATATATAGACAATGATCGGATTTTTATCCGATTTTTCTTTTGTCACTTAAAAATTTGAGCTGTAACCTAAAATGTGTTACATTTTTAATAAAGAGGTACTGATATGAAGAAAGAATATATTGAAAAAATTTTGTGTCAGAATGTGCAAATTTTGCCGTATAAGAATATAGAAGGACTTCCGCTTATAATTAAAAATAGCTACGTTTTAAATCAAATGCTTATTGGAACACAAATAATACTTCTTGCAGCTCCTATAGAAAAAATTTCCCTTGTGACATTGCGGAAACAGTATCATCAGCTATCCGTCTATACCGGGCTTTCATGTGCTTTGTATATGAAAGAAATGAATTACTATACCAGGGATGTTTTGTTGAAAGAAGGAATCCCTTTTGTATGGGAAGGACATCAGATTTATTTGCCTTTTACCGGAGTATTATTGGATGACTATCAAAGACATCCCATAAGAACATGCACGCAGATTTCCTATTTAACACAGAAAATGCTGCTGACTGCCTTATACCAGGATTGGCAGTCGATTACGGTAACCCAGGCTTCTAAAATACTCGAAGTTTCAAAGATGTCTATTACTCGGTGTTTTGATGAATTAGAAGCACTAGATGTTCAATACCTTTCCGTGAATAATCGTTCAAGAAAAATATCTGTAGATAAAGACAAGAAAACTATGTGGCAAAACATTCGTCCGATTTTGCGAAATCCTGTAATTAAAAGTTATGCCTTGTCGCAAATTCCAGATATATCTCTTCCGCTATCCGGACAAATGGCACTGTCACATTATTCAATGTTGGATGAAGAAGATTATCCGGTCTATGCGATCACCAAAAAAGATCTTAAGCATATTGATTTATCTAATGATAACCTTGTTTTTGCGGGTGAAACACCTAGATGTGTTATTCAGAAACTCGGATATTGGATTTGTTATGGAGATGGAAAAGCAGTTGATCCGCTAACAGTAGCGTTAAGTATAAGCGAAGAAGAAAAAACTGATCCTAGGATCAGTCTCGCAATTGACGAAATGTTAGAGGAAAACGTATGGTAAAAGGAGTCGAAAAGTTTAGAGATTATTTTAAAGATTTTACGAATCAATATGTATTAATTGGTGGAGTTGCCTGTGATCTTTCTTTTGAACACAATGATGTTGATTTTAGAGCGACCAGAGATTTGGATGTTGTTTTGATAGTGGAGGCTTTGACAAAAGAATTCGGGCAGAAGTTTTGGCAGTTTATCCAAGATGGGGGATATAGAAATCGAGCAATGTCATCCGGAAAATCACAGTTTTATCGCTTTGATAAACCTTCTCAGGAAGGCTTTCCTTTGATGATTGAGCTTTTTTCTCGAACAGATTATATTTTGAAAGAAGGTGGCCAGATTACACCAATTCATATAGACGATCAAGTTTCAACTTTATCAGCTATTCTTTTGAATGAATCGTATTATCAGGCATTGCTGCAGGGAAGAGAAGTGATTGATGGTTTTTCCATTCTAAAACCAAGTTGGATTATACCTTTTAAAGCGAAGGCATGGCTGGATTTGAACGAAAGAAAAGAGAAAGGGGAACATATTGATTCCAGAAATCTCAAAAAACATCGAAACGATATTATCCGAATCGCATCACAGCTAATTTTAGAGAGATGTGAACTTCCGAAAGAAGTTAAAAACGATATGGCAGTCTTTATTGATAAAATGAGCATAACAGATCGGGAGATTAAAAACTTGGGACTACATGGTATTAAAGCGGAGAATATTCAACAACTACTAATAAAAATGTATTTATGACAAACGATTAGATTTCAAGATTACGTCATCAGCATATATAGACAATAATCGGATTTTTTATCCGATTTTTCTTTTGTCGTCTGACAGGCGACCTATTTATAAACTGTACCTGTTATAGTGAAACCAGAAAACAGGGAGGACTTAATTATGCGAGGAGCTATTTTAGGAGATATGATTGGAGCGCCTTATGAAGGCAAAGAATACAAGACGAAAGATTTTGAATTGTTTGGACCAAAATCGAGATTCACCGATGATACGGTTATGACCATTGCGGTTGCGGATGCATTGATGTATTCCCGTGACAAAGGTGTTGAAAATGATGAGAATGCAGTAAAAAGAAATATCGCCAACTGCATGCGTTATTGGGGAGATAAATTTCCTCATGCCGGATATGGTAAAGGATTCAGTAAGTGGTTAAAAGATAGAAACATGTGGGCTTATCACAGCTTTGGCAATGGCTCTGCCATGCGTGTGGCATCCATCGCATGGCTCTATGATGATTTGGATACTGTCAAGAAAATGGCAGCCTGGTCGGCAGAGGTAACCCATGATCATCCAGAAGGTGTCAAAGGTGCTATGGCCATCGCATGTGCAATCTTTATGGCAAGAAAAGGGGCATCCAAGGATGAAATCAAAACGTATATCATGGATGAATTCGGATATGATCTAAATCATACAATAGATGAGATTCGACCTCATTATCACTTTTCATCCAGCTGCCAGAAGACAGTTCCTGAGGCAATTATTGCCTTTATGGATGGCACGGATTTAGAAGATGTAATCCGTTTAGCTGTCTCATTAGGCGGAGATACCGATACACTTGCCTGCATGGCAGGCGGTATTGCCGAAGCTTATTATGGAATACCTATTCTTCTACAGGCAGAATGTGACAATCGATTAACCGATAAGATGAAATCTGTATTAGAACGCTTTGATAAAGCTATCGGACGTACTCAGGACCGGGTTGACCGATTCAAAGGGAATAAGGAACTCGAAGAAGCGCTCAAACATACAGAAACATATGAGGAACAAACACATTTGATCATGACTTTTGTTAAAAGAATTCTGGAAAGAGGAGAATTCATCCTGCCGGTAGAAATGTCCAATAATCTCTTTGATATGATGGATATTGAAAATCTAAAAGTAGGAGATACATTTCAAACCAAAGAAGAAGTGCGTATGAAATGGCTCACCTTACCAAGTAAGGATGGGCTCGAATGGTATGGAGCCTTTACCAATCAGGAACAAATGGATAAAGGACAGGGTGCATCATGTATCAATATGCGGATCCGTAATGTACTGGAATCTGCTCTTCAAGCTGAAGATATTGCCGGTATCGCATTGAATCCATGGGATAACTCATTGATTATGTCTAAAGAATTGATTCAATTGATTTTGAGTCTCGCAAAGCCGGGCAATAAGATTGATTTGGCAGTTGCCGATATTCACAAATTGGATATGGAGTGCATTGTCGATGTAGAAGGGAAAGATGAAATCAGCCTAACCGACGGTAATGAATATACTGACTATATCATGCATCTAAAATTTCCTGAAAACTATGAACAAGACAACTATTCCAAACTTTTGGAGGATTGTATCCTTCAATGTTTAGAGCTCGCTAAGACAAAGGATATCCATACATTGGTATTTCCGGGGATTATAACTTATCCGGAGTTTGAATTATACGATGAGGCGGCAAAAACGATGTTAGTAACAATCAGTAATTGGCTGGATCAAAATCCGGAATATGGACTTCGTGTTATCATTGCTTCAAAAAATGAAGAGATCGACGAGCGTTTCCAGAGAATTGTTCGTCTTTCGCATATGCGAAATATTGATATTGAACCGGAACAGTATGACAAGATCAACCCCAAAGAAATCGTAGCCTTCTCTTTGGCAGAGGGTGGAGCTATGGGCTGTCCTAATCAGATGATTTATATGCGAAAAAACGGAGATACAGTCGAGTCACTAAGATCCTTTGTCAACCCCAAGATATTTACCTTATTTCCATGGCTGGAACACCTGGATTGCGGCTTTTTTGGAGAAGTAAGCGGAGTCGGAAGAGGTTGGAAACATATCGATATGGGAGCCGGAAACCACTTGTTCTTACGAACTAATGTTTATAAGGTTCTATATCCTAAATTCAAGGACAAACGTCCGGCTATGATTTACCGGACATGGCAGGATGCCGTCGCTGAGTATCTGCTATAATGTGTTAGAAAGAAGGTGTATATATGCCATTCCAAGTTGTAAGAAATGACATCACAAAGATGCAGGTAGATGCCATTGTCAATACCGCCAATCCATTACCGACCTTTGGACCGGGAACCGATGCTGCCATATATAAAGCAGCCGGTCAAGAACAGCTTCTTGAAAAAAGAAAAGAAATCGGCAATATGGAGCCGGGAACTTCTGTGATTACCGAAGGTTTTAACCTGCCGGCTAAATATATCATTCATACGGTAGGAACATCCTGGCATGGGGGAAATGAAAATGAAGCAGATATCATTCGAAGCTGTTATCGAAGTGTCTTCAATCTTGCCAAACAATATGAGGTGGAAACATTGGCATTTCCGGTTCTTGCCTCGGGAAGCTATGGTTTTCCTAAAGGAATCGCTTTAAGAATTGCCTTTTCCGAAATCGAAAGATTTCTTACCGATAACGATATGATGTTGTTTCTTGTCGTATTTGACCAGAAATCATATACACTGTCATCTGAATTCTATGGTGATGTAGATACCTACATTAATGATCAATATGTAGAACAGAAGGAAAGCGAAGAATACGACCGAAAGGTTTTTGGCAGGGAAGGACGCCATAGAGAACCGTTTTTCAATCGGCCTCAGCCAATCGTGTACGAAGATTCCGTATCAGATGCGTCTTTAATGAAGCCGCAGATGAGCTTGGATGAATTTCTGAGTAATAAGGATAAGACCTTTATGGAAATGGTCTTTACTTTTGCCGATGAGAAGGGAATGACCGACGTCGAAGTCCAGAAACAAGCGAATTTAGACCGTAAAGCTTTCTCAAAATTAAAGTGCGGAACCACTAAAAATCCAAGTAAGAATACAGCGCTGGCATTATCTATTTCGCTTCAGCTCAATATTGAACAGACAAAAGATTTATTATCCAGGGCAGGCCTTGCCTTATCGCCTGTCAATCAAACCGATAAGATTGTTCGATACTTTATTGAACGTGGAAATTATAATATTTATCAAATTAACGAAGCTCTTTGTGAGCACAATGAAAAAACATTAGGTATGCAGGTATTTTGAAAAAGTCGCTTACGGGGCGACCTTTTCTTTTGGGATATTTCATACAATGGACTCAGAAATAAGGAGGACATCATATGAACAACAACTTAACAGAATTAGTATTTATTTTAGATAGAAGCGGATCTATGAGCGGACTTGAAGCCGATACCATCGGGGGATTCAACTCTATGATCAATAAACAGAAAAAAGAAGAAGGCGAAGCGCTTGTTTCAACTATCTTATTTGACGGGTTAACAGAAGTTTTACATGATAGAGTGCCGGTAAAGGATGTAAATCCTATTACCGAGAAAGATTATTATGTACGGGGATGTACTGCTCTTTTGGATGCGGTAGGAGGTGCCATCCATCATATCGGAAACGTACATAAATATATCCGTGAAGAAGACCGCCCTGCCAAGACACTCTTTGTGATCACAACCGACGGTATGGAAAATGCCAGCCGCAAGTACAGCTATGATGATGTAAAGAAAATGATTGAATACCGTAAGGAAAAAGATCATTGGGAATTCTTATTTTTAGGAGCTAATATCGATGCTGCCAAAGTGGCAGGAAGAATGGGGATTTCTAAAGATAGAGCGGCCAATTATCACAGCGACCGGCAGGGCACTGCTTTAAACTATGAGGTATTAGAAGATGCGGTAAGTGCTGTAAGAAGAACAGCTCCAAAGGATATGCCATATGCCTTTAATGGGGGCGCATGGAAAGAGCGGATTGACCGTGATTTTGAAGATCGAAAAAAGAAATAAACAATACCGGTACCTTTGAAAGGGTACCGGTATTTTATCCATAGGTTTTAATAATTTCCAGTGCAACTTCTCTTTTGGGGATGCAGCGGTCCATTGCCTGTTTTTCAAGATAACGGTGAGCCTGGGGCTCATCCATCTTTAATTTAGAAATCAATAAGAGCTTAGCACGATTCACAATACGAATTTCTTCCATTTTCTCTTCAATCGACAAAGTCTTCTTTTCTGATTTCTTTAATCTTCGGTTTGTGGCTGCCATCCAATCCAATGCCAACAAGATCATAGAGCGGGAAAAAGGTTTGGGCATTGTGAATACACCATGTTCAATGACTTTATCTCTTATTTCATCGTAAGACTCAGAACGGATCATCAAAAGCACAGCTGTACTTTTTGTGCTTCCAAGATCAATCGCAAAACGAATTCCCATATCGTCAGGTAAAGGAGAATTTATCATCACAAAATCATAATCTCTTTCATTCCATGCACGTTTTCCGGCACTGATACTGGAGACTGTCTTGATGGGGTGGTAATGGGATGATGGTAGAAATCCAAAAAGAGAAGCATTCAGTTTTTCTGCTGCCGATACAACAAGGACACTATAAGATTGCTCCCTTAAACTCATATAAAACACCTGTCCTTCTGATTATTTTCCGCAATAAATCTTTAAAATTTCGGAAGGAATATGGGCTTTGATAAAATCGTTTAAGGCGGCAATTTGGCAGGCCTCTTTGAATGTTCCGGGCAGTTTTTCATATTCGGACAACTCTGTATCGTCTGCGGTAAAAAGATTTAAATTAGAAGGCTTTTCTAACGACATCTTTTGTGCAATTCCATCTAATGCCGCATAAATCATTAATGTAAAGGCTAAGTATGGATTTGCGCTTGGATCGGGAGAGCGAAGCTCTACACGGCGATATTCACCAACCGCAGCGGGGACTCGTAACAGTTGAGACCTATTTTCATATGACCACGAAATATAAAGCGGGGCTTTATGATTGCCTAGCCGTTTATACGAATCCTCGCCGGGGTTTAAGAAGGCAGTCATTGCACCGGCATGAGATAAAAGACCGGCTGTCATATAGGAAAAATTATCTTCCGTCAACGGACGTACCGACATATTGATATGAAATCCGTTTCCCGGCTCATTATCCATAGGTTTTGGAGTAAAGTCGGCATACATACCGTTTCTATGAGCAATTGATTTCACAACACGCTGAAATGTCTCGGCATTATCGGCTGCGTTTATCGGATCGGTAAATCGAAAGTCAACTTCATTTTGGCCGGGACCTTCTTCATGATGAGAGCTTTCCGGATGGATACCCATCTGCTCTAAAGTTAAACAGATTTCCCGTCGGATATTTTCACCGCGGTCTTCCGGGGCAATGTCCATATATCCGGCTCTGTCGCATGGAGTATTTGTAGGATTTCCGTTTTCATCCAGCTGAAAAAGATAGAACTCTAATTCCGAGCCAAAGGTAAAAGCTAAACCGGCTTTTTTGGCATCTTCCACAGCTTTTTTTAACAGATTGCGGGTATCACATTGGAACGGTGTACCATCCGGATGGGTGATTGTCGAAAACATTTGAACTACGCGACCGTGTTCCGATCTCCATGGTAACGGCATCAGTGTTTCCGGAATCGGGTGTAAAAGAAGATCGCTGTATACTTCATCACCGAATCCGGCAATAGCGGATGCATCAAATGAAATACCATATTCAAAGGCACGAGGAAGTTCATCCGGCATGATCGCAATATTTTTTTGTTTCCCGAACACATCGCAAAACGCAAGACGGATAAATTTTACATCTTCTTCCTGTGTATATTGAATGACCTCTTCCTGTGAATATTTCATAATGACCTCCTGTTTTTAATTCGCAACATACATTTGTTGATAAGGATTTTTACTATCCGGTGTGATTACTGTAAATGGAGAAGAGAGAACTTCTTCAAGATTTAAATCGAAAAGCTGACAATACTCGGCAAGATAGGAGGCTAGTTCTTCTAGATCCTGCTTTGAAGCTTTAGAAACATTCACCTGTTTTGGGAATACGGTATCTTCACATGTTGAGCGAAGGAACATCTTTCCACCATGCATTCCGGTGCAGGGAAAGAATCCTACGCACTTTTGATCCGGTGAATCTAAATTAAGAACAACGATAACGCCGCCTGCTTGATATTCACCCAGAAAGCTGCCTGCTTTTCCGCCAATGACCATTAGCGGGACTTTGTTCTGATATGCCTTCATATGGATGCCGGCACGATACCCGGCATCGCCTTTTACGTAGATTTTTCCTCCGCGCATGGCGTAACCTGCCGCATCGCCGATATTGCCATGAATCAGAATAGTTCCATCATTCATCGTATCACCAACGGCGTCCTGGGCATTTCCAAGTACGGTTATGATTCCACCATTCAAATAGGCACCTAAGGCATTACCGGGAATTCCTTCGATTTCAATATCCTGATCAGACATGCCGGCTGCGATAAATCGCTGCCCGCAGCACGATGTGATCTGACATGAATCCTTCGCATTTCGAATGGCTTCATTCAGCTCTTTATGGTCCAGTTTTTCTGCATTAATTAATACCATATTTATACCACACCTCCAAATTTTTGCCTACGTACCTCTTTTGAAAACGCAGCGGTTGTCGCAGCTTTTTTCAATACTTCAAAATCGATCGATGATAAAGGTGTTTTATTGCGGATCATAGCGGTATAAATACCGGCTCTTTCATTACATCCGATTAAAATAAAACCCTTTAATAAATCATCTTTTATAAATAATCTCTTTAACGAATGGTTTGTTTTTTCTTCATAAATATCGCCTTCATAACTGCCGGCTGTCATTGCGTGAAGCCCAAAAAATCCAATCGAGTTCATAGGAATCGCATTATCGAATATTTCATGTCCACCTGCCATATTGATGCCGGCTGTATACCCCTGCATATACGCATTCGGTAAGATCGCAAGCACCCGTCTTTGTGAGATAGAACTATCCATACCTTCTGTGCAGTCACCGGCCGAATAGATATCCGGGATCGATGTCTGCATTGATTCATCAATAATAATTCCGCGATTGACTTCACCCTTAATTTCTTTTATCAGGGAAGTGTTGGCACGAACACCCACCGCTAAGACAAGAATGTCAAAATCAATGGAGCATCCACTTTTCATATAGGCCTTATTTTCCTCAAAGCGTACGGCACTGTCATTGAGATAGAATTGTATACCATGGTCTTCCAGATGTTGTCGCATCATTTCGGCGCATTCTGTATCAAGAATACTGGAAAGCGGACGGTCAGCTAAATCGCAGACAGTTACACTTTTTACTCGGTCACATATTCCTTCGGCACATTTCAATCCGATTAGTCCGGCACCGATAATCAAAACGCGGCTGTTTTGATCGATGGCTTTTTCAAGATTCAGGGCATCATCCAAAGTCATAAAGGAATATTTCTTTTCTACTGTATCCAAGCCTTCAAAAGGTGGTACAAATGGAGATGATCCTGTCGCAATGCACAGTTTTGAATAAGGAATCAGCGATTGATCATCCAGCTCAACTTTTTGTTGGTTATCATGGATATGAACCGCTTTTTGGCCGTATATCACTTTACATTTCATGTCTTCATAAAATGTCTCATTTCGATAATGGATACGGGACAAATCGGTTTTACCTTCCAAATAATAGGAGATTAAAGGACGGCAGTATACAGGCTGATTTTCTTTTGAGATTACTGTGATTTCACCATCCGGATCCACACTGCGAATACCTTCAATGCAGCCGATTGCTGCCACACCGTTACCTATAATGACATATTGTTTCATACGGCTTCACCTCGATTCTCATATACGATGGCTCCGTTTGGACAGCCGGCAACACAGGCTGGCTTACCGCATGTATTTTGCAGGCATAGTTCACACTTCTGCATAACGCCGTTTTCATTGGGCGCAAGCGCACCGTAAGGACAAACCAGAACACAGGTCAAACAGCCTACACATTTATCCCGGTGGATGCGAATGACTTCACCATCTTTATATAAAGCTGATGCAATGCAGCTTTTAACACAAATGGGATCTTTGCAGTGGCGGCAGGATACGGCATAGGTGATTTGATCTGTTTCTTCAATATGGATCCTTGGATAAATCGGTTTTCCTTTTAGGGCAAGTACCATATCGGAAAGACCGGAGTTCGCAAAGGCGCAATTATATTCGCATAAATGGCATCCCAGACACCATTCTTCATTGACATAAACCCGTTTCATAATCTTATTCTCCTGCATGAGAGATTCCCAGAATCTCCAATTCCTTTGAATTCAATCCAACACCCCTTAACATTAAGCGGTTGCCACGAAGAGCTTCGATGGAATTAATTCCCATTCCACCCATCAATTCCATGATTTCATGTCGCCAGGCACTCATTAGATTAATTAAACGTTCACTTCCGATATTCGGGTTCAACCGCTTAACCAAATCAGGACGCTGTGTGGCAATGCCCCAGTTACACTTACCGGTCTGGCAGGTACGGCATAAATGACATCCCAGTGCTAACACGGCTGCGGTTGCGATATAACAGGCATCTGCTCCTAATGCGATTGCCTTTACAACGTCGGATGCACTGCGAATCGATCCACCCACTACCAGTGAAACATTGTTTCGAATACCTTCATCGCGAAGCTTTTGATCTACGGCAGCTAAAGCTAATTCAATCGGGATTCCAACGTTATCACGAATACGCGTTGGAGCAGCTCCGGTTCCGCCTCTAAATCCATCGATGGCAATAATATCGGCACCGCTGCGGGCAATGCCACTGGCAATGGCCGCAATATTATGAACAGCCGCTACCTTCACAATGATTGGTTTTTTATATTCGGTAGCTTCCTTTAAGGAATAAACTAACTGCCGTAAATCTTCGATTGAATAAATATCATGATGTGGAGCAGGGGAAATCGCATCCGAACCTTCCGGAATCATCCGGGTTCTGGAAATATCCCCAACAATCTTGGTGCCCGGTAAATGTCCTCCGATTCCCGGCTTTGCGCCCTGTCCCATTTTTATTTCAATGGCAGCTCCGGCTTCCAGATAATCTTCGTGTACACCGAAACGTCCGCTGGCTACCTGTACGATGGTGTTTGGCCCATATACATAGAAATCTTCATGAAGACCGCCTTCTCCCGTGTTATATAGAATGCCCAGCTTTGTGGCAGCTCTGGCCAGAGATGCATGGGCATTATAGCTGATGGAACCATAGCTCATGGCCGAGAACATGACCGGCATAGAAAGCTGAATCTGCGGCGGCAGATCACAGATAATCTCTCCGTTTTCATCTCTTCGAATTGTACTTGGCTTTTTTCCAAGAGAAACTTTTGTTTCCATAGGTTCTCGAAGCGGGTCAATAGGGGGATTGGTCACTTGCGAAGCGTTGATCAATATCTTATCCCAATAGACCGGTAACGGTCTTGGATTTCCCATGCTTGACAACAATACACCACCGCTGGAAGCCTGCTTATATATTTCTTTGATTGTGTCATTCTGCCAGTTGGCATTTTCACGAAGCCTGCATTCACTTTTTAATATTTTTAAGGCGTGTGTAGGACATAGTGAGACACAGCGCTGACAATTGACGCATTTGGATTCATCACTGATCATGATACCGCGCTCACTACTGTAGAAATGGACTTCATTTGCGCATTGTCTTTCACATACCCGGCAGGCAATACATCGAGATTCATTTCGAATGACTTCAAATTCCGGATAGATATAGTCGATACCCATTAAAATGCACCTTCTTTCACCTTGATGATGACCGGCTCGCCTCCACCGGGAGCCCATATTTTATCGAGGTTTGGCTCCATCGTTCGAATAGCCGCTTCTTCACTGGCAATAAATACTTTGTCATCCTTTTCACCGACGACCATGGAACGTAATTTTAAGCGGTCGTTAAGAGCCATAATACCGCCGGTAAATCCAAGTACGATGGAGAATGGTCCTGTTACTAATAAGCTTGGAAAAACGGTACGAAGATAGGTATATCGTTTTCTAAGCAGGTCATTTTTTTCACCTTCGATTGTGCTCCAGAATGGGGCAGCAATCACGTTGGAAGCTTCTTCCAAAGTCAAGCCCTGTACGCGGATCAGATAATCTAAAATATATGTGATAACTTCGGTATCGGTTTGAAGTGTACATTTGTAGCCAAACATTTCAATAAAGCGGCGGTTGGCATCATAGGAAGATATTTCTCCGTTATGAACTACCGAATAATCCAGTAAGGTAAATGGATGGGCACCGCCCCACCATCCCGGTGTGTTGGTTGGATAACGGCCGTGTGCAGCCCATGAGTAGCCCTGATATTCTTCTAGTTTATAAAAGCGTCCGACATCCTCAGGAAAGCCTACCGCTTTAAAAGCTCCCATGTTCTTTCCGCTGGAGAATACGTAAGCACCATTCATCTCGGTATTGATTTTCATTACCGCCCTTGCCACAAATTCTTTTTCATCCAGCTGCAGATCTGCCAACATTGATTTAAGCGGATCTACAAAAAATCTCCAGATCATCGGTTCATCTGTGATTGCGGGAATCTTTCGTGTAGGAATGCGTTCGGAATGAACGATCTCAAAATATTCCTTTAAATAGGCTTCACAGTTTTTTCTTGTAGCTCGATCATCAAAGAATAAGTGCAGAGCATAGAAATCTTTATATTCCGGATAAATCCCATAACCGACAAATCCTCCGCCAAGACCGTTGCTGCGATCATGCATTGGTTTCATGGCGTTTGTGATCATTTCACCGGACATCCTGTTTCCATCCTTGGAGATAACAGCTGCGATGGCACATCCGGATGGTATACGTATCTGACCTTCTTTTTTCATAACCACCAAATCCTTCCTTAAAATAAAAAGAAAGGCGCTCATTGCCACACAGAAAAAACTGCATGATAATGAACGCCTTTGCTCACTTGCGTTAAATTTACACCGTAATGAAAGAAATGTCAATACACTACAAAAAATGCGATCGTGTAAACTAAGTGTGGAATGAAAAAAGTGATATTCCTATAATGATAGTGAACAAAAAAAACATAAAGGAATATCACATGAG
>CACYBS010000287.1 GCA_902772725.1 Erysipelothrix rhusiopathiae | reverse complement strand
CTTAACTTGTCCTCACGGCTCCATACTTCTCCAAACAATACATCATCATTTAACTCGGCAAATTTTGGAGCTATATGACCTAAACGGTCTCTTCCTGCGGTTTGTTTTTTCATATATTCTCCTACTTCTTCACTTTATAGCGCAGCCATACGGTATTTTCAGCCGCAATTTCTACATTCATTAATTCAAAATCTTTCACAATGCCATCATCTTCACTTTTCATAAATAAAGATGGTGTATCTTTAAATCCATCTACACTGGGTGCCATCACAATACTTAGCTCATCAATAAGATCTTCCTTTAAGAAAGCCCAGTCAATATATCCTCCGCCGGCAATCATCATCTTTTGAATTCCAAATAATGTTTCCAGCTTTTTTACAGCTAAGGATGCATCCAATTTCTTCTGTCCTACCACGATATAGGCAACGCCCAGATTTCTTAACTGTCCCAATCTCTTTTTAGAGACCTGCCGGGAAACTACCGCAATAATCTGTGATGTTTTCCCTCTTCTGGTAAATTTACCGGATGTATAATGCAGTTTAGCCGGCATATCAATGGCAACCACATAACTTTTATCCTTAATAATATGATCTTCATGATCGAAGGGGGCATCCAGGATCGAATCCTGGGTGCCGATAAACTCACCCATTGTGGTGGTTCCATACAAAGTCGCATCAACATCATAATGATTTCTAAGCTGTCCGTATGTTCCGGCAGCTTTCATAGAAGAAGATGACCCAAAGAAATCACCGCTGATTTTTCCGTCAAGAGACGTCAAAATATGACATACAATAAACATTAATAATCTGCCTCCGGATTCAGTTCAATGGTCGCATATGCCGCAACCTTTACAGGATCCGGTTCATAGTAACGCTTACCATTGTCCACTTTTGCGATTTCTGCCATTTCTTCCGGTGTTAATTCAAAATCGAAGATATCTGCATTATCCTTGATATGAGCCGGATTTTTACTGTCCGGAATCACAATATTACCGGATTGAACATGCCATCTTAAGATAATCTGAGCAGTGCTTTTCCCGTATTTTTCAGCTAATTCTTTAAAGATTGGTTGTGACTGGAGAGTTGGGTCTCCATGTCCTAACGGATACCATGCCTGAACATGCATATCCAGTTTTTTGATTCTTTCCTTTAAAGCTGTCTGCGGATAGTAAGGATGTGCTTCCACCTGAATAACAGCCGGTTTAATTTCGGCAATCTTTAAAATTTCTTCTAAAGGTTCACCTTCAAAGTTAGAAATACCGATGCTGCGAACCTTGCCTTCACGAACAGCTTTTTCCATCATTTTATAACCGGTGATATAATCGCCTGATGGCTGATGCAGCAGCAACAAATCAATATAATCCATGCCAAGTCTTTCCAAGGTTTCGTCTACTGCTGTTTCCTTTGTATAAACCGTTGGCCAAAGCTTTGTTTCAATAAATACCTCTTCTCTTGGTAAGCCACTGCGCTTAAAGCCTCTTCCTACTGCTCTTTCATTCATATAGCCGTTAGCTGTATCAATCAAGCGATATCCGGCCATCAACGCATTGTATACCGCTTCTTCAGCATCTTCCGGCTTCATCAAAAATGTTCCAAGTCCAACCGATGGCATCTTATTTCCATCATTTAATGTGATATAGTTCATGTTTTGTCCTCCTTTATTCATGAATTCTATGATTAGCGATCATCTTTACAATACCTGGATTGTAGTGATCGATAATTTCACTTGTTCCTAAATCCAATTGTTTAATTGTTTCCATTTCATTTTCAGTCAGTTCAAAGTCCCAAATATCCAGATTTTCTTTCCGATGGTTTGGATTCACGCTTTTGGGAATCACAATCACCCCTCTTTGAACATTCCAGCGAAGTACAATCTGTGCAATACTCTTTGAATGTTTTATGGCAATTTCCCGCAAAACAGGATTGGTGAAGATTCCATGGCTTCCCTCTGCCAGAGGGGCCCATGCCTGGGGCTGCACATTCAAATCATTCATAATTCGCAAGGCTTCACTTTGTTGAAAGAAAGGATGCATCTCCACCTGATTGATCATCGGTTTTGTTTTGCAGTGAAGGCATAGATCCATTAATTGATTGGGATAGAAATTACATACGCCGATGACTTTGACTTTCCCATCTTCATATAATTCTTCCAAAGCCCTCCATGCTCCATAATAATCGTTCATGGCCTGATGGATCAGATAGATATCCAAATACTCCAGTCCCAGCTTTTGAAGCGATACTTCAAAGGCTGTTTTTGCGCTTTCATAATCGGTATCCTGCACCCATTATTTCGAAGTAATCCTAAGCTCTTCTCTTGTGTCGATTCCTTCATCAATACACTCTTTTACTGCCTCACCCACAGCTTCTTCATTTCCATAAGAAGCTACGGTATCGATTAAGCGATATCCTGATCGGATGGCATCCTTAACAACTTCTTTGCAGGTTTGAAAGTCCTTGATTTGAAATACTCCCAGCCCTTCCATAGGTACTGTTACATCATTTGTCAGTCTTATTGAATCCATATCCTGCTCCTTATTTCATCTTTATTTTATTATTTGAATTTTCATAGGTAAAATGCCCGTTTTGTATTCTTGTATAACTTAAACGCATACTATAAAATATAAACGAGGATCAACCACATGATTGAGACGTATTTATTAGAAGCTTTAATTGCCTATGAGAAGTATGGCACCTTAATTCTTGCCAGTGAAAATCTCCATATATCCCAGCCGGCTCTTTCCAGAGCCATGCAGAAATTGGAGGTAGAACTGGGTGTTCCGCTGTTTAACCGTCAAAAAAACAAGTTATCTTTAAATGAAAACGGAAAACTTGCCGTAGAATATGCCAGAAAAATACTACATATGCAGCAGGAAATGATGGATTCTGTGCGCAACCTGGATTCCAGTACCCGTACCCTTTCGGTTGGTTCTATTGCGCCGGGTCCTATTTATGAATTGGAATACCGATTAGGAAAAGCAGGAGTAAAGTCTTCCTTTGAAATGATCACAAAAGAAGAAGATTTAATCACTGCCTTTAAAAAGAATAAATATCAAGCAATTATATTAACCCATCCTTTAGATGGTTCCCCATCAAAGAAATTATTAACTGAACAATTATATGCACTGGTATTGCCGGCTCATCCGGCTTCGGAATACGATGAGATTTCCTTCAGGGATATGAATGGTCAAAGCTTTTTAATGTTGTCGGATGTTGGATATTGGGCTGAGGTAGTAAAAAGAAATATGCCGGATTCCCGCTTTATTGTTCAAAATACACTGCAGGACCTTCATGAATTAATTACTTCATCTGCTCTGCCTGCTTTTGCCTCCAGCATCACAATGGAAAGAGGCATACGAGATACGGATGGAAGAGTAGAAATTCCTTTCAGTGATGATGAGGCAAAACTCGATTTCTATGTGATTTCATCGAAAAAAATCTTACAAGAATACTTTTAAAAAGAAACCGTTTATGCGGTTTCTTTTACGTTAAATATAGCTTTTGTGATACGCTTCGCGCTTTCCGTTTTCATGATTTTATCCATGAAATTCAAAATATTCTTTTGTGGATACCCATTTTCGGATGCGTTGGCAATATAATCTGCTTCAATCAATATTTGATAATCAATGCCATCAATCTGATCAAACGTATGATGATGGCCGACAAGATAGACTATGCGCTCTTGATCCTCTTTTGAAAGATCAAATTCCGTTAAGAATTGTTTAGCTAAGATCATTCCTTCTTTTTCCTGATATTTTCCATTGGTGTTACCATATTTTTCACGGCATAAAGGACAGGCAATATCATGAATGATTGCTGAAATCTCCACGATTTTCTGTGTATGACGATCCAGTCCTTCCAATTCACCAATCGTTTTGGCATAGGTCCAAACCCTTATAAAATGATCGATATCATGAATATTCCCTTCGGATATCGCAATCATCTTTTCCATAATTTGCGCTGTTTCCATTTAATCCTCCAGTAATTGACTGATTTTTTTGCTGAAAAGCTCCTGATACTCTGCTTCTTCCTTTTCCACAAGAGAGCGATAGGAACTGATTTCATCATGAGATAGAACAAGCGCATCCTTAAAATATAAATGTTTGGCTGCCTTTTCTGTCTTTAAGACAATCTGTTTATATTCCGGTCCAATGAGTAATGCCTCTAAGGCTTGTTCACACGAAAGTACACCGGCTGTGAATATTCCGAAAGTATCATAAATCGTATCATTTGCGATAGGTCCGATGATCACATCAAATTCTTTGAGATAATCTTCTCTATGAGAACGATTGTTGTAGATATATTTAAACCACTGGTCATTGCGTGATAAGTATTTAACTTGAAGATCTTTCAAGTCCAATTCATAACGGTTTAAATAGGTTGTAGTCCCTTTTCGGATCCTTGCCCAGCGTTTCGAAAATTCTTCGTTATCCGATAAATAAAACCCCTGTCCGAAGTCTGCGTTTTTCCGCCCGTAATGTACATCCGGTTTTTCGATGATTTGGTAACCTGTATGAAATAGATGCATATAAAACTCCTTATCTATTCAGCCACTCTTCTTTCAATAATCCCGTGATACATAGATCATATACTTTATCATTTTTAATGACGGCACATCGCTTTTTCCCTTCATATTGAAAACCTGTCTTTTCCAATACTTTCCCTGATGGGATATTGTCCGACACATATCTTCCGGTGATGCGTATTAAATCCAGCGTATCAAAGGCAATTTGACAAATCTTAAAAACAGCCTGCGTCATAATCCCCTTTGAATGATAATCATTTAAAAGATAATATCCGATTTCACCATCTACTCGATAGACATCTACTTCCTTTTCTACGGATATAACACCTACAGGCTGTCCATCTACTTCAATGAGCCGCCATACTCCATTTTTTCCGTCATTTTCTTTGATCACATTAATGAACCATGCCGCGTCTTTTTCTGTATAAGGATTTGGCATACGGTCCGCTAAATACTTCCGGTCTACCCGATTACAGATATAAACCAGCGCTTCCGTGTCCTCTTGCGATGGTATCTTTAATTCTACATGTGCAGATGGATATTGATAAATGAGTTTATCATAGAGCACATCATCAATTTCCAAAGCCTTACATTGAATTTCTTTAAATCCCATGCCGGCTTTTTCCATTGCCTTTTGAGATCCGATATTCCGATTGGCACACCATGCCACGATATGAGGTATACCTTCTTCATCATGTAAAAAACGAAGTACTGCATCTAATGCCTCACTCGCAATTCCTTGGTTCCAATGATCCTCATCAATACTGAGTCCTACTTCAATTTGATTTCCATCATAATCGTAGGCACCGATGGTTCCCACAAGCTCACCATTCATTTCAATCGCCCAGCCATAAAAATGCGAATCTTTATAATTGTCAATAAATCTTTCTACCGTATCTTTGGCCATATCTATGGTCGCATATGGATTCCATCCGGAATATTCAAACATCGCCGGATTACATCCAAATCTTTGATGGAGTACTGTGGCATCTTCTTCTTTGTATGGTCTAAGTAATAATCGCTTTGTATATAATTCTTTGGTTCCCATATCCTTACTATACAAAAAAAGCCTTCCAAATGGAAAGCTGGGTTTATAAAGTTTGTTTAATATCTTGGTGGTGTGATCACTACATCCCCATTTTCATCAAGAAGAGGTGTAATGCCTCCGGCATATCCGCTTCTCCATACCAGATAATGGACACCGGTTTTTAAGTCTACAATAATCTGTATGATTCCTTCTTCTTTTAGAGAACTGCCTTCCTTATACATGCTCTCAAAACGATTTTCTTTTTCAAACATTTTAATCTCCTTTCAAAAAAAATAGCGTTGATTACATAATCTACGCTATTATCGTATCATACACTTTGATTTCTTAACATTCACTTGGCACAGTTTGATTCACTGTTACAGTATTATCGTTATCCAATAAGCGATATACATAAACAATCACAACAACAGTCATCATAAAGGTCAACACATCTGCCATCGGCATAGAATACAGAATACCTGAAAGTCCAAACATCATAGGAAGAACAACAGGAAGAAGAACTCCCAATACGATTTCTCGAACCATCGACAACATGGTTGATAAAAACGGCTTTCCCACTGCCTGCAGATAAATAAAGGATGCCTTATTGATACATGCCAATACAATCATGGAAAGATAAATTCGGAAAGTCTTTAATGCGAAATCAGTATAATAAACACTTTCATTGACTGCTCCGAATATTTGAATGAGCTGTTTAGGGAATAATTCCACAATCACCAGGGCAATCAATCCTACAACTGCCTCTGTTTTTAACAACATGGTAAATAACTGCTTCACTCTGT
>CACYBS010000286.1 GCA_902772725.1 Erysipelothrix rhusiopathiae | reverse complement strand
CTGTTCTCTACTTCCTGTAAAACAGTGCACTACCGCATGAAGATCATTCTGTTTCGATAAAATATCAGCCATATCTTCAAAAGCTTCTCTTTCGTGCAGGAATAGAGGTTTATTTAGCTTATGAGCTAACTCTACCTGCTCTTGAAATCTTTGAAGTTGAACCTCTTTGGGTGAATACATCCGGTCATAATCTAAACCGCATTCTCCCACGGCCACAATATTAGGATTGTTGGTAATTAAATGCTCTAATATGGAAATGGTATTGTCATCACATGACTTGGCATCATGAGGATGAACACCGGCAGTAGACCAGATACCCGTCCTATTTAGCACATACTCAGAGGCTCTTTGCGAACTGTATATACTGCTTCCGGTAATGATCATATGAACGTCTTTGTCTTCGGCATTCTTTACGATCAAACTCTCTTTATCCTCAAATTGACGGCAAAATAAATTGCACCCTATATCTATATATTTCATATTTTACACCTTCTCCATTTTACCACAAACAAAAACGAGATTTCTCTCGTTTTATGCAGTCTTCACAAATTGTGAATTATATAAATTTGTATAGAATCCATTCTTTGCCATCAATGTATCATGATTTCCCTGCTCAATGATCTTACCATTTCGCATCACTAAGATCACATCGGCATTTCGAATGGTTGATAAGCGATGCGCTACCACAAAGCTCGTTCTTCCTGTCATCAGTTTATCAAAGGCGCTCTGTACCCGTAATTCCGTTCTGGTGTCAATCGAAGAGGTCGCCTCATCTAAAATCAGAATCGGTGGCAGGCACAACATAACACGGGTAATACATAAAAGCTGTTTCTGTCCCTGAGACAGTGAATTATCATCAATCTCGGTATCCAGTCCCTTAGGAAGTCTTCGAATAAAGCTCCAGCTATGAGTTTCCTTACATGCCTGTATAATTTCTTCATCTGTGGCATCCGGCTTACCAATCGCAATATTTTCCCGAACCGTACCGGTTTTTAACCAGGTTTCCTGTAAAACCATTCCGTAGTTAGCACGTAGCGAATGTCTTGTGACAGAGCGGATATCTTTACTATCCAATTGAATGGATCCTTCATCTACGTCATAGAAACGCATTAATAAATTGATAAAAGTTGTCTTACCGCATCCTGTCGGTCCGACAATCGCAATGCGCATACCCGGTTCTACATCCAAATTAAAGTTTTCAATTAATCTTGTGTCCTTATGATAGGAGAAATCCACATTTTCAATATGTACTTTCCCACTGGCCTCTCCCATAACATCGGTTTGTTCAGCCACTTCCGGTTCACTCTCAATTAACTCAAAGACGCGGTTGGCACAAGCAAGAGCGTTTTGAAGTTCGGTTATAACGGAGCTGATATCATTAAATGGTTTCATATATTGATTGGCATATGCCAGTAAGGTTGATAAACCACCAACTGTTAAGCTGTTTTGAAGGCATAAATAAGCACCAAACAAGGCAACGCACGCATAGGTCACATTGTTGACGGCACGTGTACATGGATTGGTCAAGCTCGAAAAGAAGATAGCCTTCTGTGAGTATTCCTGCAGCATACCATTGATCTTTTGAAATCTTTGGCTGGAGCGCTTTTCATATCCAAATGCCTTAACAATCTTTTCGTTTCCCACCATCTCTTCAATCAAAGCTGCCTGTGTTCCTCTGGTATCGGTCTGTTTTCTAAACATCTGATACGAGCGGGTTGCGATAAATCTTGCGACAAGAAAGCTGATCGGTGTCAATATAACCACCATTACTGTAATCGAAATACTTTTATTAAACATAAAGAACAGTGTGGCAACAATGGTAATAACACCGCTGAAAAGTCTCGAAAATCCAAGTAATAAACCATCGGATAACTGGTCTACATCGGCAATGATACGCCCCACAATATCTCCCGTGAAATGGCGGTCCAGATAAGATAACGGTAAGTGCTGAAGCTTGCGGATGGCCTGGGCACGGATGTCCTCGACCACCTTAAAAGTTAAGCGGTTATTGATCACATTCATGATCCATGTTGCGACGGAAGTAATTCCGATCAAGATACCGATTTTACGAAGGATTTGAGCAATCATTCCAAAGTCTACATTGCCCTTTTCAACAATACAGTCAATCGCATCACCAAACAGAATCGGAGCATATAAGGTTGTGATCACCGATACGCCGGCAAGGATCACGCTGATAAATAATAATATTTTATATTGGCCGATATATTTCATTACCTTACGAAAGGTTGCTAAGCTGCCATCTCTTTCATTTTCAAACATTTTGTACAGCCTCCTTTCGTTTTTCCGGGAATTGCGAATAATAAATCTCCTGATAAATCGGGCAGGTTTCCATAAGCATGTCATGGGTTCCTTTTCCGACCAATTGTCCATCATCCAGCACCAAAATCAGATCTGCCGATAAGACACTGGCTGTTCGCTGGGATACAATGAAGACTGTCATCTTCTGCTGCAGGGAATTGATTGCCTTACGTAAAGCGGCATCGGTCGCAAAGTCAAGGGCACTGGCGCTATCATCCATAATTAATATTTCCGGATTGGATACTAATGCACGGGCAATTGTAAGACGCTGTCTCTGCCCTCCGGATAAATTACGTCCATTCTGCTCAATCGTAAAATCTAACTGTCCCTGCTTACCTTCCACAACCTCTTTGGCCTGGGCAATCTCTAAAGCTTTCCAGATTTCTTCATCACTCGCATCTTCTTTTCCCCATTTTAAATTATCCCGTACAGATCCTTTAAACAGGACAGCTTTTTGCGGAACGATGCCAATTTTATCTAACAATTTCCCTTCCGGATACTCTTTGACGTCCAATCCATTCACAAAGACCGTTCCCTGACTCGCATCATAGAAACGGGCAATCAAATTCACCGAAGAAGATTTACCGCTTCCGGTACCGCCGATGATACCGACCGTCTGGCCTTTTTTGGCTTCAAAAGAAATATCGGATAAACTTTCCGCTCCGGCACCGCTGTAAGTAAAATAGACATGATCAAATAATACGGATACATCGGTATCCTTTTCCTGTCCGTTTCCATACTGCATGCTCGATTTAACATCAAGTACAGAACCAATTCTTCCTGCACAGGCAAGGGATTTATCGATGGTAATGATGAGATCTGCCAGTTTAATTAATTCCACAATAATCTGGGCCATGTAGTTATAAAGAGCTACCACACTTCCACGATCCAGTGCGCCCATTTCGACACGAATAGCACCTTTTTGAATCAAGAGGATGGTTGCCATATTGACAATCAAATAGGTAGCCGGATTCATGAGTGCTGACAAACGTCCGACAAAGGAATTCGTCTTTGTGAGGGAAACATTCTTTTCATCAAAGCTTTTGATTTCATCTTCTTCCTTACGGAAGGCACGAATCACACGAACACCTGTCAAATTCTCACGGGTAGCGGTTAAGACCGCATCCAACCGCTTTTGAACTTTTTTATATAACGGAATTGAAATCAACATGATTCCAAAGACAATTACACTTAGAATCGGAATCGCAATCGCAAAAATCCATGCGCTTTCCACATCGATGGTAAAGGCCATGATCATGGCGCCTAATACGATAAACGGACTTCTTAAAAGAAGACGTAAAGTTAGATTATAACCGGTCTGTACCTGGTTGATATCACTGGTTAAACGGGTAATCAATGTATTGGTTCCCAGTCGATCTAACTCGGTATACGATAAGGATTGAATATGATCGAATAAAGCCTGTCTAAGCTTTGTACCAAAGCCAACACTGGCTTTAGAGGCAAAGTATTGGGCTGTAACAGAACAGGCTAAACCGATAATCATCAACACCAGCAATAAGCCAAAATTCTGCCAAACAACGGTCATATTATTTTGCGAAATACCATTATTGATGATGGAAGCAACTACAAGGGGAACCATCAAATCAAAAAAAGCCTCCAGCATCTTAAACAGCGGAGCTATAATACTTTCTTTTTCATATCCTTTTAAATAAACTAACAGTCGTTTCATAACATCACCACATATATAATAACAGAAAACCTAAAAAAAACTCATCTTGCGATGAGTTAAATATCTGCTTTAGCAGTGATAATCCATGGTGCCGGTTCCTGTACCATTGAATTTTTATGGTTGAGTTTTGATACAGAAATCTGAATGATTTCAACATCTCTAAATCCATATTTTTCCAGGATACCGCTAATCGTTCCTGCCACCTTAAGATCCAATGTATAGATGACAACATTTAATTTTGGATTCATCTTAGTCAAACATTCCAATTCCTGTTCCATAGAAGCAGATGCCACCAACATGACTGTATCCGGTGCCGGGTATTTTGACATCGTTTCTGCATCCACATGGTCGATGACTTCCACATTGTGTAAACCGAAGTATTCGATATTTTCTTCCATGGTCGTGCGATCAGCCTTGGAGTATTCTACCGCTACAATGGTACCTTCAGTTGCGATCAAAGCACTTTCTACCGCAATCGATGCACCGCTGATAATACATAAATTATCCTGCAGACCGACAGCCATCTTATTTAAGATAACCGAACGGATCTCACTTCCGACATAACGAACGGAACCTTTAAAGAAGTTCTTGTTGTCCATACCGATTTTATAGGTATTGCGTGCCTGTTCGTTGACAATCAACATACCGGCAGAGGCATTGATACCGCGGTTGATCATATTTTTTAATTTATCGGTCTTTACTTCACCTACCGGTTCGGAGCCTTCGTTATACCAAACATCACATTCACCAAGTCCGGCATTCCACATTTTATAGAAGATATCCATATTGCCGGCTTCGGTAAAAACTAATACCGTACGATGAGATTCCACGGTTGGAATTAAGTTTTTATTTCTTCGAGTGATATCGATGATCTTCACCTTTTCTAAATCGATCGGTGTATTTGCCGAAAAGTACTGAAGCCAGGATAATATTATTTCATTTGTAAAAAGTTGTTGTTCCATATGTACTCTCCAATCTATGTTTCCATTTTATCACAAATCAAAGCATCCTTACCCCATATCTTGATAAGTTCATCAATTGACATGATCGGTTTTGAAGGAACATGATGTTCTCTTATCATCTTTTCCATCCAGACCATGTCATACCAGGTATTAAACTTATAACCGCACTTATGGAATGTTCCCACCGTGACATACCCAAGATGAGAATGAAATTCAATAGAGTTGTAGTTTAAATACGGATCTTCTTTGACAGGAGATGCGATACAGGCATATAAATTGATGATTCCCTGCCTCTTTAGAATCGACTCCAGAACAGAATATAATTTCTTTCCGATACCCTGTTTTTTATATTGAGTATCTACATAGATTGTTACTTCTACTGCCCAATCATAGGCAGCTCTTGCCTTAAATACATTGGCGTAGGCATAACCAACAATCTTTCCGTCTTCTCTTCCGACAAGATATGGATACCTTTTTTGAATGCTCTTGATTCGATTCTCAAATTCCTCTAAAGAGGGTGTTTCTACTTCAAAGGTAATGGCGGTATTTTGAATATAGTAGTCATATAATTTCAGGATTTCTTTGGCATCCTCTATTTTGGCAAATTCTATTTTCATCATAGAAATAGTATAAAAACTAATATTTCTATCGTCAAATTAAAAAGCAGGGGTCAGGTCCTGCTGATTACTTATCACCTTTTATCTACCAATTATTGACCGCATGCTCCGCAAAAGAAATTAATTCTTTTCCTGTTAATTCAATCTTTGTACCATCGTCTAAAATGATGAAGCCTTTAAAGCCGCCAAACATCTGATGGGTGCAGTTGTCGATCCACAACACCTTTGTCTTCGTTAAACGGTCATAAACCGGATCTAAGATAAGATCAATACGCCCATCTTCATCATAGATATGCCACGGTTTATTGTAGTCGGTCTTATCGCATTCAAAAGTGACGTTACCATATTTGGAATAGCCTCCTTTGTAGAATACGATATTTTCTGTTGCGGCAGAAGGATTTCCAAATCCACATCCAAGGTTGAATCCAAGCATTTCACCATCTACATAACCGGTCGCATTCGACCAATACCATTCATTATGAAAAGGCCATACACCTCTTCCCCAGTCAAGAAGTCCAAAACTGTCTCTTTCATTAAAGACATAACGCCTACCCTGCCAATTAACGTAGCCGGCAGCACTCATGCAGTTGATTTTATGGTTATAGTAAAACTGTGTTTTCTTTTCATCAAACGGAACGGTAATGACCAGGCTGTGAGGATTTTTACGCTTTAATAAAATCTCTCCGTTTCCATCTTTACAGCTGAAAGATAAACGGCGAATATTGTTCTTTGTTTCTAAAACCATTTTTATTTTTTTAGATTCATAAGAAACTACGCTGTCTTTTTCGGCATCCTTATCCAACCTCATTCGATATAAGGCAAAAGGAATCAATGTACCGACATCAAAAATCTTTTCACCGGTTTTAAAATCAAACATCATGACATCCACCTGTCCCACATAGGCAGCATGCCCATAGGTAAACTGCAGGCAGAGATGATCATTAGACACCTGGTACCAATCCCACTCCTTGATCCGCATACCGTTGGCATGGATTTGGGCACGATGGTACTGTCTCACACTGCGGGTGGAATAACCCGGTATCGGACATCCGTTTTCATCCAATACCGGACCTCTTTCATTCAGGAGCCTTTGCGGATTCATAGTATCCCCTTTTATTGCAGGTCGGCATCAAATACGATACCGGCACTATTTCTGGCATCGTTTAAGATCTTTGCGGTAATACCGGAAATCTCCAACATCTTATACGCTCTGTCTAAATCATGATTGTCGATCATATCGATGAATTCCTTGAATTCGTAATACATTGCGTGTGTATTTTCATCAAATTCAAATTCCGTTCCTTCTTTGCGGTTTTCTGTATAGGTGTATTTTCTAAAACGGTTGACCGGTCGATTTACTACTAAGTTAGCCTTATCACCCTGAATGGATGTCATAACCGGAGCCATGCAGTCCTTTGCGCCGATCGCAACGGCCTTAAAGGTTCCGTAATCCATCAAAAGGATACCGCTGGTATCGATACCTTTTTCAATATTCGGAAGATATGTCACGCTCTTTGGAGCTCCAAATAAGCCAACGATAAAGTTCACATTATATACGTTCAAATCCATCAAAGCCCCACCGGATTTATGCACATCAAAGGCAGGAAGAATCGTTCCTTCCTTGAAGGCATCATAACGGGATGAGTATTGAGAATAGTTGGCAGAAACAATCTTAATATCTCCTAAATCTTTGATTTTTTCTTTTAAAGATAAATAAGCCGGCATATAGTGAATTGTCACTGCTTCTACCAGAATCAATTCTTTTTCCTTGGCGAGCTTTTCTAATTCACAGAATTCTTTATAGTTAGAACATAACGGCTTTTCACAGATAACATTTTTACCTGCTTCTAAAGCTTTCTTTGTATACTCATAATGCAGCATATTCGGTAAGCCGACATATACTGTATCAATATCGCTTTGAAGTAATTCATCATAATCAAAATAAGCAGCATCACAATGATAATCCTGTTTGATTTTCTCTACCTTATCCGCTGATCTTCTTGTTCCGAAAATCACCTTTTTTTCAATATCCAATTTATCAATCGTGGACAATAAATCCATTACGATCATACCGGTTCCCAACATAGCTAATTTCATAATATTTTCCTCCAATAAAATATGTAATCCTGCTTAAATTATACAAAAAAAACACCGCTATTGCGATGTTTTAAATAAGACCTTGAATCAAAATCACAAGGATTAATACAGGTAAGACATATTGGAAATACGGCTTTAATCCGCGAGGCATCTTAAAGCCATCTCCCGTATTGGCTTCCTTGATATAATTATCAAATCCCCAGCCCCATTTCGTAGTACAGAACAGAAGATAGATCAACGATCCGATCGGTAACAGTAAGTTAGAAACGATAAAGTCTTCCGTATCTAAGATATCTCTTCCGCCGATCAAATGTACATTGGATAAAATATTATATCCTAAAGCACATGGAAAACTTCCAATCAATAAGACAAAGAAGCAGATTAATGATGATTTTCCACGGCTCCAGCCAAAGTTATCCATACATCCGGCAATGATGTTTTCAAATACCGCAATAACGGTAGATAAACTTGCGAAGGTCATAAATAAGAAGAACAAAGCTCCCCAGATACGGCCTAACGGCATATTGATAAATACCTGTGGTAAAGTAACGAAAATCAAAGATGGACCTTGTGTTGTTTCAACACCGAAGCTGAAGCATGCTGGGAAGATAATTAATCCGGCAACAATAGCTACAAAGGTATCTAATACACAGATCTGAATGGATTCTCCACCGAGTGTCTTATCTTTTGACATATAGCTACCGAAGATTTCCATTGAACCGATACCAATCGATAATGTAAAGAAAGACTGGTTCATCGCAGCGGTAATAATTTTAAACAAGCCCTGTTCACTGGCTCTGGAAAAGTCCGGAAGAAGATAGAATTTAATACCTTCCATAGCTCCTTTTAAAGTCATACTGTGAACCGCTAAGATGACAATTAATACTAACAGCGACAACATCATTACTTTCGTAATGCCCTCAATTCCATTTTGAATACCCATGGAACATACCACAATACCAATCACAACGGTAATCGCCATAAACAGTAACATCTGTTTCGGATCGGCTAACATATTTCCAAATACATCCGCAACTCCGGATGAGTCCACATGGTCAAAGGTTCCGGTCGCAAATTTTACGAAATAATTCAACATCCATCCGGATACTGTTGTGTAGTACAACATCAAGATCAGACATCCGATATTACCAACCCAGCCATGGATATGCCACCAGCTGCCTTTCGGTCCTAATGCGTCAAATGCGCTGGCTCCGCTTTTTCTACTGCCTCGTCCTACTGCCAATTCCATCGTTAAGATAGGTGCTCCCATAATAACTAAGAAAAGCAGATAGAATAGAACAAAGACACCGCCGCCATACAATCCGGTGATGTATGGAAACTTCCAAACGTTACCGATTCCGATGGCACAACCGGCACTTACCAACAAAAATCCAAGCCGTGACTTAAAACTTTCTCTGTTATCCATATAATCTCTCCTCAATATCTTTCATTTTTGAAAGAAGTTACAATTGAAATGATAACCTAATTTTTTTCTTTTGAAAACATTTGTTTTCAATTTTATTTAGTATTGCTTAACATTTTCAAAAATACAATGAACTTCATCCTACATTTTTTGTGCAATAAATGTTAGACTAGTCATTGTGTAAAGGAAAAAATATGACAGAATATCAAAACAACAATACATTTTCATTTGAAATCAAAGAAAGAATACCCGGACAACTGGGAAGAGCAGGTATTATTCATACACCGCATGGTGATATCAATACCCCGGCATTTATCACCGTCGGAACAAGAGGCTTTGTACCTTTTGTATCTCCCGATCATTTACATTCCATAAAGTCTCAGGTAATGTTGTCCAACGGATATCATTTAAGAAATACATCGTACGAAATTGCCGAGCACGGCGGTCTTGCCAAATGGTCAGGCTGGGACGGTCCTACGGTTACCGATTCCGGTGGATTTCAGGTCATGTCGTTAGGATCGGGACATGGTAAGGTTGTCAGCATGGACCGTGTGGATGAAGTTGTCAACGCTGAAAAGAAAGACCGCTTGGCGAAAGTATTAGAAGATGGTGTAGAATTTATCGACCCTGTAACCGGAGAGCTTGATTTTATCGGTCCGGAAGAATCCATGCAGATTCAATGCCGTATCGGTGCCGATATCCATATGGCATTTGATGAATTAACTTCCCTTGCCGATACCTATGAGTACAATATCGAAGCTTTGGAAAGAACGGAAAGATGGGCTGTACGCTCACTGGATGAGCATAATAAACATGCCGATGATCTGGGATATCATCAATCTTTATACGGTGTACTGCAGGGAGGGCGCTGGGAAGATCTCAGACGGGCTACTTCCAAAAAATTTGCGAAGATGGACTTTGACGGGTATGGACTTGGCGGAGCTTTCTTAAAAGAGAACCTGGGTGATATACTTCGCTGGTGCTGTGAAGAGCTTCCTGAAAACAAGCCCAGACACCTTCTTGGTTTATCACGCCCGGATGATATCTTAATCGGAACAGCTATGGGTGCAGATACTTTTGATTGTGTTGCCCCAAGCCGTGAGGCAAGACACGGAAGAATTTATACAAGAAACGGTAATTTTGATGTCAAGAAAATGGCCGGAAGCGATGAATTGTTGGAAGAAGGATGTGATTGCCCTACCTGCAGGGCAGGATGGACACGCTCACAGCTTAGAGCTTTATTAAAATCCGAAGATAAACAAGAGCGCTATTTATATTTTGATCTGGCATCCATGCATAACTTACGCTTCATTATCCGCTTAACCGAAGAAGCAAGAGAATCCATCTTAAATGGATATTTTGATGAATATAAATATGATTTTTTAAAGAAGTATTACCACAAATAAGCCCATATGGGCTTTTTTAAATGAAAAAGGAGCATGTGCTCCTTAATCATCGTAAATGTTGATAAAACATCTTTCGTAGGTAATCTCTTTATCCGGTGATATTTTCATTATCATATAGGTACCTAGGGAATAATCCTTTTTATTGTAGGATTCTCTTGGTCTTCCTAAACTTCCCGGATTGATAAATCGGGCATCCCAAAGATAACCATCGGCAAAAATATGGGTATGTCCATGAAGGCATAGATCGATTGGATATCCTGCCTCTCTATAAGCATCCATCTCATCTTTCAAGTCCCTGGAATACTTACCATACCAGATATAATCATCCCCATGGAACATAAATATGCCGACTCCGTTGATCTGAATGTATTCTTCTTTGACTAGGCCGACATCATAACGGTCGCAATTGCCTTCAATCATGATCCAGCCTTTGCGTTTAAATTTTTCAACCTGTTCCTTATTCATCTGAGTGTCCCCCAGGTCGATATAATAATCTGCACTTGGATGCAGTTCCAGCACCTTATACATTAAATCTATGCGGCGATGGGAATCGGATGTGATCACAATTGTTTTTGTATCTGCCATAATATCCCTACTTTCAAAGTACTATGATGATAACATATATTTAAGGTGATACTGAAGTAAAATCATATATTTCAAACCCCTGAGTTTTAAACTTTGAAAAATAAATAACTGTTTCAGAGCCAGTAATTATGCTAGCTTTTTATGTCAATGTTTCTAATTTTCTGTATTCCCAGTTGTTCCCTGTTATGATATAATATCCATGTAAGGTGGTGCCTCTCATG
>CACYBS010000285.1 GCA_902772725.1 Erysipelothrix rhusiopathiae | reverse complement strand
TCTTTCTTTTCAAACTGCGGCGGTGCATCCGTATTCGCTTCGTCCCGGGCAAAGACAGGAGGTCCGTTATCCTCAGGAAATTCCGGTGGAATGTCCTCATTTACATTATAATTTCTTTCGTTGTCATCCATAATCGCTACGTCCTTTCCTACTATGTATAATCTTATTCTCATTGTATCATATCCCTAAAAAAATAGGACTGTAGATGTACTTCTATCTAAAATTTGATACGATATCTTCATGAACAAAAATGTATATATATCCAATTTTCAAAAATATATTTCATCCTTTGACATGGCAGATCCCCGCAATCAATTGAAACAAATTCATACCTTAAAAGTTGCCGAATTATGTGAACAGATTGCTCAAAGACTTTCCCTAACCAAAGAAGATATCGACTTTGCGTGGCTGAGCGGATTGTTACATGATATCGGGCGCTTTGAACAGCTGAAAAGATACGATACCTTTATGGACAGTAAATCGATCGACCATGCGGATTTAGGGGCTGATATTCTGTTTCATCAGGGTTTAATCGATATGTTTCCGGTATCCGATCCTGAACTCATGGAAAAAGTCGTTCGAATCCATAATAAATTTGAAGTCCCTTTATCATGGACGGAGCGTGAAAAGCTTTTTGCCGACATTTTGCGGGATGCTGATAAGATCGATATTATCCGGGTCAATTTAGAATCTTCAAGAGAGGTGATCTACGGATTTCCGGAAAAAGAGTTTAAGAATTCTATCATCAGTCCGGAAGTAATGGAAGATCTTCGAAATCACCAAACGGTGCTTCGCTCCCACAAAAAAAGTGCCGTTGACTATTTAATGGGGCATGTCTCCTTTCTATATGGACTGGTATTTCCGATATCCATAGAAATACTGCATAATCAAGGATACTATACAAAACTTTTATCTTTTGAAAGCGAAAACCCTGTTACCTGTAAACAGCTTGAAATTATAGCCGGCGAAGCCAAAAAATATATCCAAAAAATGCGTGTTCAAAATACGGGAGATTTAACTATATGAATGCGGGAAGATGGAATCCTCGAAACCAAAGAATGATTTCATTAGAATTTCTTATTATTCTTTTCAACAATTAAAATTGTCTGTGTTTTTTATATACCATAAAATTACTAATACAAAAGGAGGAGAGTCTATCAATGGAATTCATGTTGAAACTGATTGAGCCAAGAAATCAAATTGAAGAATCACGCAAACGATTCTCTAATTCCGACTTATTTAAAATGATTATGCCGCTGTTTATCGAGCAGCTCTTATTGATGGTAGTCGGGCTGGCCGATACGATGATGGTATCACATGCCGGAGAAGCGACCGTTTCCGGTGTCTCTTTAGATACCATGGTTTATACCATCTTCATATTGGTATTTTCATCTTTAGGAGCAGGTGGGGCTGTTATCGTGGCACAATACATCGGACGCGAAGACAAAAAACGGGCCGATTTAGCTGCTTCTCAGATTTTTCTTACCGCCGGGGTTATTTCGCTGATCTTCACTGTTTTGATGTTAGTAATGGGAAATTCACTGCTCAATCTTCTCTATAGTTCCGTTGATGCCCAGGTTATGGAAGCGTGTCGAACTTATTTATGGATTGTCACTCTATCTTTTCCGGCCAATGCAATTTATAATGCCGGCACCGCTCTATATCGTGCCATGGGAAAAACTTCTGTCACAATGCGTGTATCCATGGCTATGAACGCGGCAAACGTGGTCGGCAACGCCATCGGTATCTTTGTACTTCATGCCGGCGCTGCCGGAGTCGCATGGCCAACTACCATTTCCTGGTATTTCGCAGCTGTCATCATGACGCTTCTGTGCTACAAAAGGAACAATCCGGTATCCATTCATACGAAACAAATATTTGTTCCAAATCCAGACATGATCGCAAGAATTTTACGAGTAGCGGTTCCAAATGCGATTGAAGGCGGACTTTTCCAAGCGGCCAAAGTAGTTCTTGGATCCTTAATCGCAACATTTGGCACGGCTCAAATTGCCGCCAACGGTATCGGACAGACAATATGGTCATTAGCGGCCTGTGTATCTTCCGCTATGTCTCCTGCCTTTATAGCTGTGATTGGGCAGTGTTTTGGAAGAGGCGATACAGAAGCTGCAGATTATTATCTCTGGAAGCTTTTACGCATCACAACATTGTTATCATTCTGCTGGAATGTTTTGATTTTCCTCTGTCTTCCGCTCATTCTTCCTTTGTATGATATTTCTGATCAGACAAAAGATTTGATTATCATTATTGTGTTCATTCATAACCTCTTTTGCGGTACGATTGGCGCCTTCTTTGGACCGTTCTCTTCCGGTTTAAGGGCGGCAGGAGATGTACGATTCACTATGTTTGCATCGATCTTCTGTACAGTAATTTTCCGTACCGGAATGTCTTTTTTCCTATGTAAGGGACTTGGCATGGGCGTTGTCGGTATCGCAATCGCAATGGTCATGGACTGGTCATTGAAAGCTGTCATCCTTTTACTACGATATCGAAGCGGAAAATGGAAAGAACATGCTCTTATCTAAAAATAAATAGCTTGGACAATTTTGTCCAAGCTATTTTAATTCATCAAAATGCTCCTTAAAAAATTCAAAATAAGTCCGTACATTCTCTAATTCTGTCCATTTTCGAGTTTGTACAGGGATACTGTCTAAATCGTATATTTTGGCATCACGTAAAGCCAATAGAAACGGCGAATGGGTTGCGATAATAAACTGGCAGTTTAAAAATCGTACCGATTCTTCAATAAACTGTTTTAATTTTAACTGGTTTTCTGCTGATAAACTGTTTTCCGGCTCATCGATCAAATACAGGGAGTTATCGTTAATTTCATCCTGCCAGAAGTCCAGTGCAGTTTCCCCGTTCGACTGGTGAATAACCGTGTTATTTCTTAATCTGGATCTGACATATTTGGATACCGTCATCTTATTGGCATCAATCTTATTTTGCAGCTCATCATATCTATCCGGATCAGAAAGATAATCCTGAGCCGGGATATTTTTATATTCATAATATTCATCAATAAGATGATCCTTTCTTCGATTGATATTTGAATTGATGGCTCGAATATCTAACAAATAGTCAAAGACATCATCACTTGAGATATATTTCTTTTCTCTGCACTCTTTTTCGTGAACCAGTACATAATTCCTGCGGCAAAGCTCAATATATTTATGAAATAAATCGGATCTGTTTTCGTTATTTCTTCTGGAGGCCTGAATGGTATCCCCGATAATATTCAACAGCGTTGTCTTGCCGGAACCGTTTCCCCCATAAAAGATGGTAATCGGTTCAAATTCAATGTGTTCCAGCTCTTTTTGCGGAAACAAATTGAGCGGATACAAAGTATTGTGAATATTTTTCTTATATAAAATCATCTCGTATTCTTCCCGGTCACTTGGAAGCTGCAGACTTCTTAAATACAACATAACATAGCTCCTTAATAGAATGTATCACAATAATACTCACAAGGAAGCCTCATGTCCATAAAAGATGCTGCTTATGAGAAAAAAATACGGTATAGAACCTTGTCTATACCGTATCTTCAGGTAGATTTATCGACTTTCTATTTCTTTTCTTCTTTCTCAGGATATGCAACGTTGATAGAAGCAACATGACATACTTCGGCATCAGAAATTGCCGGTACCGGTGTACCATCTGCAAATAAAGCCAAGTTTTCCTCAGATGTCAATGTCTTGCCATCCTGTACAACGATCGTATTCTGTCCGATTGGGTTAGCAGTTAATGCTGACTGGCCATTATCGATTGCTTCCTGAATAGCCTGTCTTACCCAAAGTTCAAATTCCGGAACATTTAAATAGTTTGTGTGGCCACCGATGATGTAGTCAAATCTCTGCTCATCTGTACCAATTTTCAAAACATCAATACTATGATCAATAGCATCTGCCCATACTTGAAGTTTGTCAGATCCAATTGTAGTTCCGCCCTTAAATGTTTGAGCACCGATTGTATCACCTGACATCAAAATTCTATCTGTGATATCCAGAAGTTGAGATCCACCAGGTGTATGGTTGTCCATCTCGATAACTTCAAAGTCTTTACCGGCGCGTGAGAATGTCATTCCATCGGTGTAATAAATCATCTTATCTGCATCAACCCATCTTTGGAAAGTATCTTCAATTTTTGTGCCGTCTACACCTTCACCGGAAATCGGATCATTCTTACCGTAGTAAATACCTTTAATATCTTCTAAATCAAAATGATCAAGATTTAAATAATGGTCGCCATGAGCATGTGTAATATAAACATACAGATCTCTATCACCGACTAATTCTTTTAAAAGCTTAACAAGTGTTTCTCCACCTCTAAAGTCAACGTCAACTACCATAGCCTCTTCATCATTCATAAAGAGAATCGGATTTTGCAGGTCAGTATCGTTGAGGATATACATACCTTCAAATTTTTCACTCATATCTACTGCGAAGAAATTTGCGTATTTGTTGTTTAATTCCTGATTTTCCATATATCCGCCTTCTTCATCAACTACCAGGTTGATAATGGAGTCACCGGCTAAATCATATCCCCAGTAACCATTGGTCTGAACATGGAATTCAAGAGATGCAGAGCCGTTTTCTGCGATATAGTTTGCACCTTCTTTTGTGAAATCATATTTCAAGGAAAGAGTTGGATCAAATGCGTTTAGCTTATCTACCAATTCCTCCATGTCTGCAACATATTCAGGTGTAATTGTTTCATCGTTATTATAGTGAATTGTTGTTACATCCGGATTTTTTTCAAGCATGGCAGAAAGCTGTTTAACAGCAGCACTAAACTGCATTACATTGTAGTAAGAATAACCGGTTACATAGTTGTTGTCATCAAGATAAACCATTCTATCCGGTGTTCCAATATCCAAATCCGTGTATGCATCTGTGCCATCAACTTTGATTACTGCATCCTGTGCAGCGACAAGTTCCTGAATTGGAGCTGACATACCTACCGCATCCATTGCGTCTTTTCCGCTGAATGTCTGTCCATCTGCAGAAGTATTACCGCCTGAAGAGCAGCCAACCATGCTGGCGGTAAGCATCAATGCAGCGGCTAATTTTGTTAACTTTTTCATCTTATGCCTCCTGATATATTTCCTAATTAAAATATATTTAGGTTTCAAGGGTGATTCTATGCATAAAAAATATCTTCGTTCACAAAGTGTGAACAAAGATACGTTTTAACTACTTTTTATATTCGGATATGATCGAAGCTGACAACCAAACACTGAAATCAACTTCGCTGAATAATCTTTTTCCCATTTTGATTGGAATAATCTCTACATTATCATAAGATGATTTCCCTCCACCAAAGAAAAGAACTTTCGTATTCCTTAGATTTGACAGGATATCAAATGTAGGCGCTGTTTTAAGAACATATTCATCGATGGTCGTAGAGGGAGAAATAAGAAAGACAATATCATTTTCTCCGATATAAGTTGAAAGTGTCAGATCTTCGTTAAAAGAAAAACCATTGATATATCGGGCCGGAATACTGTTGGCCCACAACATCCTCAATAAATGTATAATTCCACTTTGGATACTGAGATTGCCAATCACCCAGATTTTATCTGACTGCTTTATTCGATTCACGATATAGCGGATCTTTTCATCAGAAATCCATTTTACTTTTTTTTCAAAATGAAGTAAGTCATCCGCATCGGTTAAAAGATTGTGCAGGCTCCGATTGGTATAGCCCATTTCCTGTGCCAATGCGTTTTGGAAAGAAGCATATGTTCCTTCTTCAGTTAGATTAGAAACATATTTCGTGATATACCCTTTTGAAACATTGACCCGCTTAGCGATTTCACTAAGGGATGTTTCCGATATTTCACCTAAATTTATTAAAAGATATTCGGAAAGACGGTCACTGGCTGAACCTATAATTGAACGGTCATACCGTGCTTCAATGTGATCAATAATATACATATATCATCCATTTATTCCATATAGGTATGGTAATATTCTGTTTTCATATAGCGCAGCAGCTCTATAAACCAGCTATTTGCATCTTCATTATCTTGATGGAAAGGAAGCGTAATGGTTTTAATTCTTCCGTCTTCCACTTCTGACAAATCGGCAGAAGTAATTATACACAGTCGATCTTGTGAATCATACAGTTTCTGTATTTCACTATGGAAATACTCAAAAAGCCGACCTGTAAAGCTGATTATCATGACCATACAGTTTTCATCCCTGTATGGAAGTTTAAATTGATAACCTGCTGATACCGTGTAGATCGGTTTTCCCATCACCAGCATATCTTCTGCATAATGTAAGCAGAGTGCCTGCGGATAAGCCGCTCCAATCACAAGAACGCGGGAAGAATCATGAATCATTGAATTGACATTACGTACCTGTTCTTTAAGGAGATTTTCATCAAAATCCACGGTATAGTTTTTCAAATGCATCCATATCTCTCCGGATGAAGAAAGGTCTATATGTGTTTTTAATTGATTCAAGCGAACTTTTTTTGTCAGGTTCATCTGTGTTTTCAACCGTTTAAAACTATCAAAACCCAGCTTCTTTATAAAACGAGTGATGGCTGCAGGGGAACATTGACATCTTTCAGCTAACGTCGAAAGCAACAAAGAATCAATCTGATCACTGGCTTGTAAAAGATTGATCGCAATGTCTTTTTCCACATCATCCGCAAAGCTTCCATATATAATCATCAAAAGCATAGAAAATACTGTATTCATAATCGTATTTTATCACGCTGATCTAACCGGCATCAAACCATATTCACAGCACTGTTTTATTTTTTTGGCTCAACAATCAGCATCTTACTCCTGATAAATTAAAAAGAGGATAGAAATCTATTCCATCCTCTTGTCATCATTATTCTTCACCACTGACTTCCGGTTCCGGAACCACTTCTTCAGCCGGTGTCTCTTCCGGAACAGCCGCCGGGTCTTCCGCCTGTGTCTCCGGTGTCGGTCCGCCTCCGGTTGTACCATCCGGTTTAACCGTCACTTCTGAATTGGTATCCCAAACCTCAACAGCCTGTTCCGGCTCTTCAATCTGGATTTCACCGGTCATATGGCTTCCGGAGCTTACATGAACCTTATCATTATCCAGTGTAGCACCGAATTTATTCGTATATGAATTTTTCGTAGATGTACATTTTTCCAGGTTTCTGGATAAATCACCACGGGTATGATCAACATCCATCTTCTTGTCGGTTAAGTTAAAATACGGATAAACACTGGCACCATAGGCTTCCGAAATCGCATCATCCCAGGATACATCTACATTGTAGAAATCATCTTCAATTTCAACCATATTCCAGGCATGGTCTTCATTATCGGCCTTTCCCATCACATAGTAACAGTTGATACCGGCTCTCTGCAGGCAGTATTGGAAAGCCCGGGAATAACCGGCACACACCGTTTTCCCTTCGACAAGTGCACTGTAGGCACTCTGGTTATATGGCGCAGATTCATCATATTGTGCGGCATGACAGATGGCATCATGAATATAAAGCTCTTTTTCAATCGGAGTCTGGTACATCGTTGCTCTGTTGACAACCGACAATACACGGGAGTCAAAGATGCTTCGATAATATCCTAAATCATTGGCCAGCTCATCATAGAACTCCAACATAACGGCCGTAACAGTTCCATCCTCGTGATAATAATATTTATACGAGGTAGCCAGCCAGAATAGTTCCGGATGATCGTTATAAACAGCTGTCATAACGGTCACCAAATCATCCGAAGATATCTCTTCCGCCAGCGCAAAATCACGGTTTACTGCAGCCGCATTGGCATAAACCTGGTTATAGACAATCTTCATCTCATCGGTCAACATTTCCCGATAAGGAAAAATCTTCGCATCAAAATTATATTCTTCTCCGGTATTTAACACTTGAAATTCAGCATCCTCTGAGATTTGTTCACCGCTTCCTTCCATACTGGAAAAAGAAATCATTCCTGAACTTTGCAGGAAATTTTTGATCTTTGAATACAATGTATCCCGATATATAATTCCAAGTCCTACACAGACAACCAGAATTAAAGATATTATTGCTGTTATAATTTTTTTCATTGTATCACCACATTTCTGAACGAAATTATGCGAATTATAACATAAAACCCATACTAACAGTCTACCATTATTTTTATCATTTAGTAAAGAAACATCCTGCGGACTGTACCAATATAGTATAAGGAACCGCAAATTGCGATCACATCATCCCCATCCGCCTTCGCCATAACAGAGTTAACAGCCTGCTCTATAGAATCACAGGCATATACCGGAACAGTGCTTTTAGCTGAAAATACTTTCTTATATTCATCAGCTGATAATGCCCTGGGATTGGGTACGGTAATCGTATATATCTCTTTGGCATGCTTCAGATAAAGATCAGCCATTGTTTCATATTCCTTATCCGCCAATACACCTAACACAAAGTATATTTTTTTATCCCCAAAATAAGCAGAAAGTGAATCCGACAGCGTTTTTACCCCATCAAGATTATGCGAACCGTCAATCAATACAATAGGATCTTTTCGAAGAATCTCAAAGCGTCCCGGCCATGATGTAGATTCAAGTCCTTTTCTGATATAAAGATCATCAATTTTCAATAATCTGGATGCACAAATGGCAAGACAGGCATTTTGTACCTGATAGGTGCCCAATAAATGAATAGATACCTGCTTTAGATTATCGAAAGAGAAGGTAATCCCTTCTAAAGAATAAGCTATATCATACGGTTTTTGTTTACATACCACAAGTTTCGCATTTTTATCATCGGCGATTCTTTGAATAACCGGTACCACCTGCTGATCCATGGTGAGCACAAGACCGTTTTCTTTAATGATGCCGGCTTTCTGCGTGGCAATTTCTTCAATAGTATTACCAAGAAAGCCCATGTGGTCCATCGATATGGAGGTAATTACGGCAAGCTTCGGGCAGTCAATCACATTGGTCGCATCCAGTGCTCCGCCAAGCCCAACTTCTAAGATACAGTAATCGCAGCCTTCCTTTTTAAAGTACAGGATTGCAAGTGCACTCATAGCTTCAAATTCTGTTGCGACAAGTTTGCCGTCTTTTTTAATTTGGATCAACGCATCCGCTACAACAGAGGATAATTCCTGCATCTCTTTTTCAGATATCATATTCTTATTGATACAGATCGTTTCCCTGTCATCAACAAGAGCAGGCGACGTGTAGACTCCGGTCTTATATCCTGCCTGTATTAAGATACTGCTCAAAAAGGCAATAAAGGAACCTTTTCCATTGGTTCCTGCAACATGAATAAAAGTCAAATCCTTCTGTGGATTTCCAAGATATTCTAATAAAATTGTCATGCTCTCAAGTCCCAGGCGGGACTCATGAGCGCATACTTCCTTTAAGTTAGCTTCCATAGATTATCCTTTGCCTGGCATAAATGGCACTGACTGCTTTTAAAACATGATATGCCATGATTGTTTCAATTGGGAACATAATTACTGTCTTCAATAAACGGGACATAAAGACAACCCGGAAATCCATATTGTATAAAACAGAAAGCCAGATTGGATTTAATATCATCGTAATCACCAAAGTTTGAACTACATTTGCCCAAATTACTCTTTTCCATGTGATAGGACGCTTGTATAAAAACAAGCCAAAGATCATGCCCTGCACAGCAGAGCTGATAGTAAAGCCCGGAAAGAAAGGTCCCGTAGGATGAACCAGATATCCAAAGATATCCGATAATCCGCCGACAACTGCGCCTACGATTGGTCCAAATAAAGAACCGGCTGCCGCAATAGGCAGAAACGCAAAACGAAGCTCGATTACTTCCGTAATCGGTACCTTAAAGAATCCAAGAACAGTTGCACATGCCAGCAGCATAGCGCTGAAGCTGATTACTCTTACTTTTTTCATATAAAAAACCTCCTTTCGCAGTTCCTTTTACTACACAGGAGGTAATCTCTTCTTATGTAGCAGCGGGATGCGACCAAAGAACCGCAAATCTTTCGATTTTTCGTTTTATCGTCAACTCCCTGTACGATAAACACTTAACGCTCTTCAATCTACTCTGCACATCTATTTACGCCTGTAAATTATCATTGTTTAAAAGCTTTGTCAATGCATATGCATACATAAAAAGGGTTTGTGAAACCCCTTTTCAAATCCTTTATTTAGCTTCGGCTAACATCTTTTTGAGTTCGCTGTTAAGATCCTTGAATACATTCTTCTTATCGAATTGATCCAAAGTATCCGCAATCAGGAATACTTCCTTATCGGTTAACCGGTCATTACCGGCAATATTTCTGAATTTGTTCAAAACGATATAATTGCGGATATCCTCCAAGCTGTCACCGGCCGCAATCATATTACCGACAACCGTGCTGCTCTTTGCGAACTTAATCAGCTCTTTATTAATCAGATCATAAGAAAGCTTATCGTTTTTGTCGGTATAATGCTCTGTGATTTTGGCAAGCGCATCTACATTTAATTCTGCAGGTTCTTCTGCCGGCTCATCTGTCTCTTCGACAAACATTTCTTTAGTCACCTTGATGCTGCCCTGTTTTTTGAAAGGCATGCCTCTTGTCAGATCCATAGCCTCAATGAATGCTTCTACAGGATATTTATCCTTGTCCGTATTCACAGTAGGTACGGCCTCTCCGGTCTTTTTGCTGATAGAGCCGATTCCCGGCTGAGATACATCCGGGCGAACAATGATAATGCCCGTATCTCCGGCCTGCAGTTTCTGGCGGTAAGCGAAAGCCGGGATGGTAGTTAATTTAACTACATTTGTTCTAATCATAATTTTTTCCTCCTTTTCTAAAAAATACGTATATTTGTTACTTATATTTTACTTTGTTTATTAAGAAAGTGACAATGAAATGTTAAAAAAGAGGCTTCTTTAGGAAACCTCTATTCATCTTCTTCTATTTTTTGTATTGTAACGCGAAGCTTTTCTACTCGTCTTTCATCCATGGTTACAATTTCAACATGAACATTTTTATAGTCGAAACTGTCGCCCTCTTCCGGAAACTTATCCAGATATTCGATAGCCCAGCCTCCGACAGTATTACTGTCAAAGTCAAAGGAATCGTGTTCCAAACCGACAAGTTCTCTAAAATCGTCAATATTCATATCGCCATCAACCAGAATGACACCTTCATCGACAATTACCGCTTCTTCTTCCACTGTATCGGTTTCATCCCAGATCTCACCAACCAGCTCCTCCAGAACATCTTCCATAGTAACAACGCCTAAAGTACCACTGTATTCATCGGTCACGATCGCAAGATGCTGGCGGGAAGCTTTCATCGCCTCCATAACGATTGGAAGGGACATCGTACGATATACAAAACATGGCTTTAACGCCAATGATTCAATATCTGCGTTTTGATCATCCGCCCATGCCTTTAATAAATGATTCAGATGAACAACGCCGATAATATTATCGATACTCTCACGATAGATTGGAAGGCGGGAATGACTGCTTTCCATAACGGTACGTACAATTTCTTCACGGTCATCATCTATATCAATAGCCTGCATGTCCACACGGGAAGTCATAACTTCTTCGGCAGATACATCGGAAAATTCAATAGCTGCCGTTACCAGTTCGGTGCGATCGGAATCCAATACGCCTTCATCCTCGGCTGTATTGATCATGGATTGAAGCTCTTCTACCGCTTCTCCTTCGCTGTCCTGTTCATTTTTAATGCCTCTTGTAAGCAGATTGACAAGCCCTACAAAGACAACATTGATTGGCTTAAATAAGTAGATTAAGAATTGAATCGTTCCGGAACATGCCTTTGCCACCTTATTAGCTAATTTCTTACAGACAATTTTTGGAATCGATTCTCCGATAATGATGACAAGGATTGTCACAATCAAAGTACCTACCCAGTTTAACTTATCCGAGCCTGTCAACAGGATTACCAGCACCGTAGTCAAAGAAGAGGCTGCTGTATTTACCAGGTTATTTCCAACCAATATTGCACCTAAAGTGGTGTCAAAATCCTGTGACAGCTTTAATGCTCTTTTCGCTGCACGGTCGCCGTTTTCTGCTTCATTTTCTAAGCGCACCGGGTTACAGGAAGAAAGTGACATCTCCGAGCCTGAGAAGAATGCGGAAGCCAAAATACAGAAGGCAATTCCCAGAGCTGAAATAATAATATCCATTATTCCTTCACCTCTTTCTTAGGTTCTCTTACCTCTACGCGAATCGATACGATTCGATTATGAGTAATCTCACTAACGGTAACCCGCAAATTGTAGTAATCAAAAGAATCACCGGCTTTCGGAATCTGGGTAAACTGTTCATATACCCAGGCTGCCATCAATAGATTGGTAAAGCGCTCTTCATTTTGCGCTTGTTCCGGGTCTTTGAAGCCGATAAATTCAAAAGTATCCAATACCGTCTCATCTCCGTATACGATATATACATTATTCGCAATCTTAACGATCGGATCACGTATCACATCATCCTCGTCCCAGATTTCACCTACGATTTCCTCTAAGATATCTTCGACGGTTACAATTCCAAGCGTTCCGCCAAAGCTGTCCGTAATAACCGCAATATTAAACTTCTTGGTTGTCATTTCATCCAGAATTTCATCAACCGGAGTGCTGGAATGGAAAAAAGGTACCGGATCAACCATAGAGCGAACATCCGGTATAGCACGGGATTCGATATATTTCTTTAAAAATTTACGAATCTGCAGTACACCGATCACATTATCAATTGTCTTTTCATAGACAAGAATGCGGCTGTGATTCGTATTTTTTACATATGCCAGTATATCTTCTGGATCATCCTTAACATTAATTGCTGATATATCAACACGCGGTGTTAATACGCTGGCTGCGGTAACATCCGCAAACTGTAAAGCGGAAGAGATTAATTCTTCCTGCTGGTCATCGATGCTGCCCTCTTCTGCCATATCTTCGATGATATCGTAAAGCTCATCTTCAGTTACCGATATTTCATCTTCCGATTTAAACAGCTTCGAAAACGCATTTCCAAACCAGGTCAAGAAGCGGGAAAAAGGAGAACATATTTTCATCAGCACAATTAAAAGTCCACTGCAGGCTAAGCTCATTTTTACACTGGCTTTTTTACCGATACTTTTAGGAAGAAGTTCCCCGATAAAAAACATTGCCAATGTAAATATAAAAGTACTTAATGTAACAGCACTCAATCCCCATTTACGCGTTACTAAAACGGTTGCCAGAGAAGCAGCCTCAATATGAGCTATATTTGTGCATATTAAAAGTGTTGTGATCGCATCATCAAAATGATCCAGGACATACAGCACCTTCACAGCCCTATTATCCCCCTTTTCTGTCATCGTTTTGATCTTATTTCGCTGTACAGAAGCCAATGCGGTTTCCGTCAGGGCAAGATAAGCAGATGCGATAAACAACAAAATAATTACTATAATTGACAATCGACCATCATCATCCATTGTTCAGTAAATCTCCTTCTAAAACTCAGTCTTATATATTGTTTAATATATCATAGAATACCCATGTATTAAAGAACATCATTTTCTTTGCCGCCTGCTTTGAAACACGATCTTCTGCAAGGTGAAAAGTGCTGTGACAAGGAATGCCATAACACATGTAAGTACCATTACCACCATAGAATTGGAGCAGAATATTGCCGAAAACAATAATGCGAGTGCATAGATGCCCAGATAAATATACATCATGCGGATGGATAGATTCATTTTCCGCTTATTGTAGATAGTTAAGGCGAGAATGCCTCCGAAATATAGTAATAATCCGGTATACAATACGATAACCCCAAAGAATCCGGATACACTCTCATGAATCATATAATTAAATACAAGCGTAATGAGAGCTGCACCAATCCAGCTCAATGTATGGAAATTATATAAATTGAACGGAACCTTTAACACTTTATTAAAATCCAGCAATCCATCCTGTTCTAACACATAAAACCAAATCATCGCAAGATAGATGATGAATAGCGGAATCGATGCTGCGGTAAAGGATTGTGCTGTAAAGTAGTCCAGCAGCCGGATGATTCCCATTCCGATCATCAGAATCGAAATCCGTCCCGTTCGTTCCAAGACCGGCTCTACACTGCTAAAAGGCAGCATTTGGTATCGTTTATACAAGGATGAAACCGTCGGCGGTATGCAGATAGAAAGTGCGGCACAGATGATTCCAAACCGATACGGAAACATCAATGACACAAACATGAAAACAGTGCATACTGCCATCACTCCCATATGTCCGGGAAGGATATGGCGATCTTTATGATGAACAAAGAATTCAAATCCGTACTGTACGATAAACACAAGCGATAAAATGCCAAGAATCGTGACAATCGGATAGAAATCCTCGTTCCAATCTCCATTCATAGCCCCCATGCAGCACAACATAAGAAATCCGGATACTGCCTTACAGATGATCCGCAGCACAGAATCACTTCCATACCGTTCATCAATTGTAATCTGATAAGTTCTGAACGCTAAAATGATCAACATCAGAAAAATATATGAAAACATCGCAAATGGGCCGATGATACCATTTGTTAAATCCCCCAGCATGATGGAAGAGTGCATCAGAGCATACACATAAATGATATCCATAAAGATTTCAATAAATCGACTTTGTTGAATTTTGCTCATAATATCATCTCCACAATAAAAACCATCTAAATAGTAACATAAAACAATTCAGAAATAAAAAGATACTCAGTGAGTACCTTTTAAGCAAGTCGTATTTTTGAAATTACAGGTAAATCTTTCAATTTTTCGCGGGCTTCTTTTTCAGTTATAACACCTGTCACAAAACCGAATTCATCCGGAATACCTGCATTCACATATTCTACATTTCCGAAAAGGGAAACGATTTGATCTTCATTTACATCCTCTTTAACACGGATGAAGAAGGCATGTTTGATATCATCGCTTTCGCCCAGCACAGCCTCTTCTTTTGACCATGCCATATCGATATTAGTATGAAGATGTTTGGCAATATCTACGATATCTGCCACAACGGCACTTGCGGTTGGAAGACTTCCTGCCCCGGACCCGTAATACATAGAATCACCTAAGGCATTTCCCTTCACAAAGATCGCATTAAATACACCTTCAACCATATAAAGCGGATGCGAACTTTCTAACATAAACGGCGCTACCATAACAGAATACGTACCGTTTGATTTTACGGAAGTAGCCAGCAGCTTAATCGAACGTCCTAATGCGGTCGCATATTCCATATCCTGTGCAGTCAGGTTAGAAATTCCCTCTACAAAGGTATTTTCAAAGGAAACCTGTTTGCCGGATACAAGGCTTGTCATAATCGCAATCTTTCTTCCTGCATCATACCCTTCGATATCATCCGTAGGATCCAGTTCCGCATAACCTAACTCCTGGGCTTCTTTTAACACTTCATCAAAATCGGCACCGGAATTAGCCATCTTCGATAAGATAAAGTTGGTTGTTCCGTTCACGATACCGGTGATCTCTTCGATATCATCTCCGGTAAGGGCTGTCTGCAATGTTCTTAAAATTGGAATACCGCCGCCAACGCTGGCTTCAAATAAGAAGCTGACATTTTTATCTTTGGCAATCTGCATCAATTCCGGTCCATGTTTTGCGACCAGTGCTTTATTGGATGTCGCAACGTTTTTGCCCGCTTCAAGAGCCGCCTTCACAAACATATATGCTGCTCCGGTTCCACCGATTGTCTCTACAACGATATCCAGATTTTCATCTTCGATGATTTGATTAAAATCATTTGTTAAGAGATGTGCATATGGATCCCCGTCAAACTGACGAAGATCAAGGATGTATTTTACCTTAACCTCATCCTTAACCCGCTTTGCGATCAAATCCGCATTCATATCCAATACGCGAACTACACCGGAACCGATTGTTCCATATCCCATTACTGCAACATTTATCATATTGTTTTCCGCCTTTTCTATTTATTCTCGTGCCAGTATCTGCACCGTATGTACACCTTCGGTTGTATTTAAACCCGAAACAAGTTCAGAAACATTTTGTGTATCTTCTCCGATTTCCAGAGATATGGTAACGGAAGCCATTCCGTTAATTGGCACGCTTTGATTAATCGTTAAAATATTGGCATGACATCGGGCAATGGTTGTCAACAAAGTTGATAAAACACCGGGTTTATCATCAATCGAAGCTAATAATGTTAACGTTTTGCCTTTTAAATTGTCATGAAAAGGAAAAATATCTTCCTTATATTTGTAGAAAGAACTGCGAGATATACCGACCTGGTTCACTGCCTGCTGCACAGAAGCCGCCTTGCCTGTATCTACCAGGCGTTTTGCCTCTACAACCTTTAACAGGACTTCCGGCACTGCCTTTCGCTTTAAAATAAAAAATTCATCGGACATGCGCTCACCTCTTGTGTTTACCAAACAAACAGTTGTACTACTCTGAAAGATATCTGCATGTCAAATCGTAACATACCCACCTTTAAAACTCAACTTATTTCTCGGATTGTTCCTTCTGTGCCCCCAGGCGTAAAAGCGATGGCTGATAAGTAATTTCACCGGTTTCCAAGCACATACAGGCAAGATTTCCTCCAAATACACAGCCACAGTCTATGTCGATTAGATGATCCCCTTCATAAACCAGAGGCTGCCTGTCCGAGCGTACCAGTCCGGTCGGTGTATGCCCTACAATCACAACGGTATTATCATCCGCGTAATACCGCTTGGAAAAATCAGGACGCTTAAAGGCAACATCCCCTACGGTATAATCGGGTAATTCCTTTTCTTCATCAAAATTCCCGAGTCCGGCATGAACAAGAATGTAGCGTTTTTCATTGATGGTAAGATCTGCATAATAGGAGAAGGTCGACATGTATTCAAGAAGCGCCTTGCGATATTCCGGCTCTATCTTGCCAAATTGTGACATCGTGGTCTTGCCGCCATCTTTTTGCCAATAGTAATAACTGACAAGATCATTACCTTCAAGAAACTTTGTGATACTTTCTCCCGGATCATAATCAATTCCGATTTTTGACATAATATAGTAAGCCACATAATCGTGATTTCCCATCAATGGATATACATTGGGACGGCTCATCATATCAAAAAGAACAGGAATCGGAGCCGGTCCCCTGTCTACATAATCCCCCAGAAGTATCAAAACATCTTCTTCTGAGAAATTGATTTTTTTCAATAATAATTGATATTCCCCATAACATCCGTGAATATCTGACATTACATAATGCATAACATTTCTCCATTATTAATTATTCACTCACTGCCAGCTCTTCCGCTAAAACCACAAACAGACTTTCTCCATCAAAAGATACCTTGGTATTTTTTGGTGGATTGCTGATAAAGTCACCGTTTTCCATATAACCGATCAAGATTTCCTTCTTTTCTGCAACGGCATCAAAAACGGAAATATAATTCATCGTTTCGTCCGGTTTTAGATAGTATTTAGCCGGCTTGATATAAACCTCAAATCCTTCGCTCGATAAAAGCTGATCGAACACACTCCTAAGATCTCTGTTTTCGGAAATCTGTGTCATCATCAGCGCTGCGATATTTCGGCTGATGATAAAGTCACTGGTAACCGTATGCTGGGCAAGCACCTGGTTTTTCACATTGCGCATCTCACAGGTCAGACCAATCTTTGCATCCGGATGTGTACGTTTAAACTGCTGCACATACAACAGTAAGCGAAGCGATTTTTCATCGGCTTTATTTTCATCTTCATCCATACTTGACAACATCAAAACATAATCCGGTACATATTCTTCCAGCAGTTCATATACCTTATCGCTGTTATAGATCGCATAAGATTCTCTTACCACTACATCGATACCAGCATCTACCAATTCGGTAATGTGTTCATCCTTTACTAAACGCACCAATTCATCGGAGTCCGCCGCAATATAGATGATAGATCCCTGCCCTAAATAGTATTTCATTTCTTCCAGAATCATCGGAAGCTTTGAATTACATTCCATGATCAATATTTTAACAGGAGCATTGTGAAACTTTTCCTGGGCTGCTGTGTAAGATACCTCCATAGGATTTGTGAATTCGATGGCATCATCGTCCTTTTCAAACACGATTAATTTATCCTTGGGACTCAATGCCACTTCATTGGGGTCTCCGATTAAGGCATTCCCGTTTTCATCGATAACGCCAACAGCGGTTACTTTTGGAAGGAAGCGGTTAATTTCACGAATCGTTTTATTTCGCATAGCGCTCATCATTTTTGTATAGATTGGGCTTTCATCAATAATATAGAATTCACTGTTCCCAAAATTGAAAAGTTCGGAAAACACATTGGAAAGTCCGGACTGCCTGCAGGTATGGGTCACGATGCGGGATACATTTTCTTCCATCATCAGCAGCTCCAGTCTGTCTTTCTCTTTCTTTTTTATTTCCAGACTGCGGGTATCAAAGCCGGCAATTCTTGCGGCATGCTCATTGATCTGCTCTCCAATTGTTGCGGTTATAAAACCTTTTGCCTTACTTTGCTTCGCATTCAACATCTGCGTTGCAGCTAAGATAGCCTTGGTCGTATCAAAATCATTTTCTAAAGTAATCACAATGGATTTAGCCGTCATAATGGAACATCTTTCCAGGTCATGTAAGCTAAATACAGAACCGGATCTGCATACAACCACAACATTTCCTGTATCCGGAAACCTTGCCCGAATCTTTTCTTCCATGTCCTGCTTTTCAAATTCATCCATGATTACTACGACGTTTCTGCGTTTTTT